>JALWGG010000126.1 GCA_027013765.1 Acidilobaceae archaeon | reverse complement strand
CTATGTATGCGAGGGATGCGAGGACCTCCCCATACACTCCCAGGTATGGGGTCCACCCGACGCTTGCATACCTCATAAGCTCGGCCGGGTGGCTGTAGGGTGTTAGTATAGCTACAAGCCTTAGGGCCTCTGGCAGGCTTGAGACGGGTACAGCTATCCCTCCTACTATGAAGAGTATGAAGTTTAGGAAGTCTAGGAGGGGTGCCGGGCTCCCGGCGGCCATGCTTAGGAATGCCAGTGAGAGGCTGTAGAGGATTGCCATGACGAGTATAAGGGCTAGGCTCGCCCCCAGGAGTAGGGGGTTGGAGGCCCTGAGGACCTCCACGCTGGTCACATTAGCTAGGAATACCCCGACGAATACGGCGGCCACGATGGTCTCCACCAGCGCTGGCAGGGTCCTTAGGGTTAGGAATAGCGCGTGGCTTGCATCGGCGAGCTCGTGCTCCTCAAACATGCCCATGTTTATGTAGAACCTTATCCAGTTCCCTATAGTCCAGGTGGCAGTGCTCATCATGTTCCAAGCTATCACCGCCCAGAATATGGTTGGCACAACGTCTCCATACCTCTCCTCCGGCGTGAAGGCCAGGGCCCCCAGTATATAGATCGCGATCCACATGAACTCCGTCACACCCCAGTTGGCAAGGCTCCACAGGTACCTGCTGGTCCTGACTACATGCAGCCACAGCATTGCATAGACCCGCCTATACACCCCCACCGCACCCCCAGCACCGCTATATGACTCCCCTCCTCCTCACACCCCTCTCCCCGGAGCCTATGAGGTAGAGGCTAACCATGTTGTAGATGACAGTCATGACCGCCAGGGTATATGCTACCCCCAGCACCGCCCTGCCTAGCCCCGTGGTGTATGTGGACGCGATCCTAGCGGCTTCAACCACGTATGTAACCGGGAGGACCTCGCTGGCAAGCCTAAGCAGGCGGGGGAGGACCTCTAAGGGGTAGAAGATCCCGCTTGCAAGAAGCAGGAGGGGGTTGACAAAGTATATGATATTCCCCTCCTCACGCGCCATGAGGCTGGCAAGGGATGCAAGGATCGCTATACCAACCAGCGGGAGGGAGCCGATAACCATGACCAGGAGGACTAGGAGGAGCCTTACGCCACCCTCCAAACCCCCAAGCAGCACAACCGCGGGGGCTACCGCTGTAAAGTCTATCAGGGCCATTACAAGGCTATTAGCAACCCCGCTTGCGAGCAGGTACCTGGGGAACCCGGCTGGGGCCAGGTATACGTATGGGAGGGTCCCCACCCACCTATGCCACAATGCAACCCCACTAGCACTCTCTATTATACCAGCAGAGGCGAAGGCGACAGCACTGGCGGCGAACAGGTATATGAGGGGGTACTCGACACCCATGCTCCTCCTCCACTCCTCAAGACTCCCATAGGAGCTCCCCAGGGCTAGGAGCACTAGGACCGTTGCATAGGGCCATAGGAAGCTTAATACCAGCATGACCCTGTTACTCCTATACCACGCCATGATCGAGTATAGCTCGGCCTTGAACAGGTTCAGCAAGCCCCCGCGCCCCAGGCCTTAGTACAGGATGAATGGGAGGATTAAATCACTGCTCCAGGAAGCGCTTAAGCCTCCTCCTGATGGCCCATGAGGCAGCTGCGATATAAGCCCTGGGCCCGGGTAGCCTGTATGTAGGCCTTACCCTGCCCCTCCTGATCGCGTCAAGCACATCATCAACAGATGACGGGGCCCACTCCATAAGGATGGGGGCGGTGCCTAGCTCCTCAATAACGTGGGCGTCACTCCCGCTAGTAGCAGGGCTCCCAAGCCTCCTTGCATGGATCATGGCTGGTATATTGAATACCGGGACCGAGCGGGGGTTCCAGACCTCGACCGCGTCAAACAAGCCAGGCTCCCTCATCAACCCACCAACACTACTCCTCCCAACATGGTAGGGGTGGGCCGCGACCAGTATACACCCCCACTCGTCAGCCACCTCCCTAAGCCTCCAAGGATCCATACCCCTCCACACCCCGGCCTGTATTGGGGCTGGGCATAGGAGTAGCACATCGCCCCGGGAGGACCTAACCTCGTTCCCATATATAATCAGAATATCACCATTACTCTCCCTAGATGCAATAATGGAGCCCTTAAACGTGTTGTGATCGGTAATTGCAAGGGCTTTGAGGCCGAGCCTAGCAGCGGCACGGACCACTATACCCGGCTCATCCCTCCCATCACTAGCAGTTGTATGCACATGAATCTCTACCCTATACAACCCTCACACCATGTCCAAGCGAGCCCGAGGCTCTGGGCCATTAAAGCCAGTGGCCTATACAGGATACCTCTCTATGGGGGAGTAGGCGTGAGGGCGGAGATAAGATTATCGTCCTAGACACTAGTAGTGGGTGGCTACCATATTATGGCCTAGGGAACCCGGATAAAGTCCTGATCATCCATACTATAGTAGATTCGCTAAAGAGTTATGGCTATCGTCTAGGCTATACAAGTGTCACACTATATGAGGTGAAACGGAGTCCACGACCTGAAATTAGAGCTAGGTATAAAGAGGTACTCCACTTCATAAGAACCCAAGGCGCATATGTGGGGCCAAGCTATGCACACCTAATGGAGCTGGCCTCGTTCGTGCCCGAGGACAAGCGTCATGATGCGGCCATAGCAATCGCCACTGGCCCTCACACACTACTCACACTGGACATGTGGTAAGCCCTCTTCCGCCTAACTTTTGGTGGCAAAACAATTTACCTTGACACACGCCTATTCACGAGAGGGGTGTAGTGGATATGAGTGAGGGTTGGGTTGATGTTGTAGAGCTACACAAGCGCGAGATGAGGTGTATAATGACCGAGATCTGGCGTCGCTATGACCGTATTCCACGAGAACGCAGGAAACAGGCTATGGATTTAATTGAGGCCTGGTTCAACAACCAGCTTGAATATGAGGAACTACTCAAACGCCTAGAACAACTAGCAGGAGAAGACGGAAGTTAACGTTTTCTAGCACACATCCACCCTATATTATTCATAACAACTATGCACTTGAAGTACGGGTTAACAAGCACACTGCAAACCAATATCCATAACAATAAGAAGACCAGGCATTGAGGGGACCTAAAAGTTATAAAGACTCGGAATAGCCTAAATCATAACTATTATTTAGCATTGCCATATAAAGAGGGGTATAGCGTATGATGTCCTCAGAAGAATTAATGGTGGAAGCTAGAATTATGGCGAAAGAGTGTAATTGAGGGCTTGCCATACAAGCTCACAATCCTTAAACACTGGCGGTCGGCCATCTAATATATTAGTAAAGTATTTTAGTCGAGTGCTGTAGCTTGATTTATCCTGTAGGGTGTTCCCACTATTGTGGTCTAGATCGCTGGTTTCAAGGATCCTCGGGTTTATTGGGGTAGTCGTTGTGGTTGGATTAATTATTGTGACCCCCCTAGGGCAGCTAGTGTACCTTATGGACCCCTTCCATGGGGTATCCGTCTCGGCTGGCGTGGGTGATGTAAGGGGTGAATTGAGGATAACTGGCCCTGGGCTATCTAGCCCCGTTACAGTCGTCTTCGACGAGAACTATATACCACATATATACGCCTCCAACGAGGAGGATGCATTCTACGCTATAGGCTACGTGCACGCGTGGTTCCGCCTATGGCAGATGGATATCCAGAGGAGGCTAGCCTCAGGCAGGCTGGCGGAAATCGTTGGGGAGGACGCGTTGAAGAGCGACATCTATATGAGGACTATAGGGCTTAGGAGGTCGGCTGAGGCGACGAGTGTATGGGTTAGAGATTCTAGGCCCGAGATATACTCGCTCCTAGAGGCGTACAGCCGCGGGGTCAATGACGCTATTAAGAGGATGGAGGAGACCGATAGGCTCCCCCTAATGTTCAAGCTGCTCGGGTACAGGCCCGAGCCGTGGAGTCCCGTGGACTCGATCCTATGGGCAAAGTATATGGCTTGGGGTCTAACCAACTATATGAGGCCACTTGTATACTCATACCTTGCAACGAAGCTAGGCCCCGAGGATGTGAATATCCTATGGCCCGTCCACCCATACTACAGTGACAACGTGACGGTAATGCCGGGGGACGGGGAGGTTAATGGAAAGAGGCTCGACGTGGACCCCTACTACCTCAGGAGCCTCAACTGGTTCTCCAAGTGGGCCACGGGATTAGACTTCAACGATACAAGCTTCCAGGCTAGGCTGGAAGAGGCTGTGATGGATATACTGGACCTCGTCGGGGAGCGCCCGCGGGAGATTGGTAGCAACAACTGGGCCGTCTCTCCGGCTAGGAGCTCTAGTGGGGCGGCTATGATGGCTAACGATCCCCACCTCCAATTGAATATGCCTAGCCTATGGTTTGCACTCCACATACACGTCCCGGGGGATTTAGATGTTTATGGCGTGACTCTCACAGGCATACCATTCATAATCATCGGGTACAACAGGTATATCTCATGGGGGCTGACCAACACGCAGATCGGTGTAATGGACTTCTACGTGGAGGAAACCAGCCCCGAAGACCCTACCATGTACTATCATAATGGCGAGTGGCTTAGGATGAAGGTCATAAATGAGACCATAAATATAAAAGGCAAACCCCCATACAATTTAACCATTTATGAGACTATCCATGGACCTGTACTTACAAGGAAGGGTCTAACCATCTCCTTTAGGTGGACAGGCAACGCTGGATTCCTGAATGACGGGAGCGGCGTTACCAGGGAGGTGGTAGCTATATACCTATTGAATAAGGCTAGGAACCTGACCGAATTCATAAACGCGATTAGGTACTGGGATGTTCCCAGCCAGAATTTCATGTATGCAGATATCTATGGGAATATAGCCGTGTTCGAGCCCGGCCTGTTCCCGCTACGCAACGTCACTCTACCCAACGGGAAGGAGATAATGGTTGTTAGTAGTAGGTCCGTGCTGAATGGATCCGGCGAGTATGACTGGGTGTCCTACATCCCCTTCGAAGACGTGCCGCACTCTATAAACCCTGATAGGGGCTTCCTAGCTGCCCCCAACCAGATGTCCGTAGGGCCCTACTACCCCTATTTTATACTCGGTGGCTGGTGGGACGACCCCTTCAGGGCTCAAGAGATCTTTAGGGACCTCACGTCCAAGGATAAGTTCTCTATAGATGATATGATGAGGTTCCAGGCCGATATAAGGGATTGGGCTGCTGCAAGCGTGCTCCACGATATGATTGAAGCGGTGAATGGTACAGCTACTGGCATGGAGAGGCAGGCGCTGGATGTGTTGTCCAAGTGGGATTACAGGATGGATAAGGATGAGGTAGCCCCGACAATATGGTGGGCGTGGCTATCCGCGCTGCAGGATGAGATGTATAGGGATTATCTCCTCAGCCACGGCATACACCATAGATTCTATCCAAGAGTATCCACAACAGTATACCTGATTAAGGAGGAGAGGACCTCTAAATGGTTCCCCAAGGGCTTCAACAAGACCATACACGACGCCCTAGCCAATGCATTATCCAAGCTGGAGGAGAAGCTAGGCAGCGACATCAACGAGTGGAAGTGGGGAAGGGTACACCAGCTCCTATTGAAACACATATCAGGCCTAGACCAGCTCTCCAGGGGGCCCTACCCGGAGGATGGCGGGTCCCATATACTCATGAACGCTCCATTCCCGTGGGACTTGAAGGCGTTGGACGAGGAGAGGAGGGTGCGGAATGGGCCTAGCTGGAGGATAGTCACTGAGATGAGGTCGCTGGACTCCTGCATCATGTATGGCATATACCCGGGTGGGCAGAGTGGGAACCCCGTGAGCGGCCATTATGATGACTGGATAGATATATGGCTTAACTACCAATACATAAGGTTCCGGTGCAGCGTGGATCCGCGGGACATAGAGTCTCCGGAAGCCATTATCATTATAGAGCCTGGAGGGTGATGAATATGAATAGAACCTCTATACTCCAGGTGGCCTTGGGAGTGCTAACAGGCCTCCTACTGGACTATGTTATGGGTAACGTGATCATATCATCGATCATGGCGGCAGCCATTGCAAGCTTCCGGGCAAGCACGCTCAAGGAGGCTGCTGCCAGGGGGATAGTCTCGGGGCTAGCATGGGTCACAATAGCCTTCCTGGTAATAGGTGTGACCGTGCCCGGCGCCTTTGCAATGGTTTCGCTAACCGCTTCAATAGCGGGCATGCCCTTGGTGCTCGCATACCTCATAGTCTACCTATTAGTGGTGGTGGCCTCCGTTTCCACAGCAGCAATAGTATATAGGGGCGGGGGTTGAGGCGTTCCTCCATGGAACCCTCTGGGAGTAGTAGGGCACGGCGGGATCCTGCGGAGGTATGCCTTAAATTATATCCCATTTAATGCTTATGAAGCATGGCCCCGTTATAGGATATTATATTTCCATATACTATTTTAATAGTCATGGCATGTATATGAGGTGTTGTTGGTGGCTGTCACCCGCGAGGACCTAGTCTCAGCCTTTAGAGAGTTGATCCTGACAACCGCCAATAGGATCCCTGCAGACGTGTATGAGGCCATCCGAGACGCTGACATGAGCGAGGATAACCCCCTGGCCAAGGCCCAGCTAGGGGCTATACTGCGTAACATGGAGCTCGCCTGCAAGAGGGGGAGGCCCATCTGCCAGGACACGGGTACACCATACCTATTCCTTGAGATAGGCGACGGCTTCCCGCTGAGGAGCCAGGTAATAGAGGCTTTCAAGGACGCTATCAGGAGCGTGACAAGGGAGGGGGTGCTTAGGCCCAACGCCGTCGACCCCCTATACGCCAGGAACTCCGGGGACAATACTGGAAGGTACATACCATGGATCCACGTCGACCTAGTGCCCGGGGATAGGGTTGACGTGAAGTTCATGCTAAAGGGTGGAGGGAGCGAGGCCCCGTCGAGGCTTGTAATGACCCCACCCCTAAAGGGATGGAGCAAGCTTAAGGAGGCGGTCATAAGGGCGGTGGCAGAATACGGACCCCTACCATGCCCCCCGCTAATCGTTGGAGTAGCAGTGGCTGCAGGCGGGGATATAGCGTTGAGCCTGGCCAAGAAGTCCCTCTTCAGGCCCATAGGAGTTAGAAATAGCGACCCCAAGGCTGCAAGGCTTGAGGAGGAGTTGTATAAGGCCCTCAACAAGCTGGGCGTGGGGCCCCACGGGTTCGGCGGCAAGTATACGGTTCTCGATGTAAAGTTCGACTATGCATACAGGCACCCGGCAAGCTTCGCCATAGGGGTAGTCACAAGCTGCTGGGCTACGCGTAGGGCTACCATGACCATTGAGAGTAGTGGGGAGTGGAGGATCACGAGCAAGCACCTGTACCCGAGTAATGGTTCATGCGTGACAGGTTAGGGGGTGGAGCGTGTGAGTGGGAGGGAGTATAGGCTGAGGACCCCCCTGAGCGTTGGTGATGTTGAGAGGCTCAGGGTGGGTGATATAGTGTACTTGTCAGGCCTCATATTCACCGCCAGGGACGAGGCCCACAAGAAGATCCTGGAGGAGATAGAGTCTGGGAGAGAGCTTCCATTCAACCCTGAGGGGCTGGCGCTATACCACTGCGGCCCCGTGGCCAGGAGGCTGGACGGTGGGTGGGAGATCATAGCTGCAGGGCCGACGACGAGCATGAGGATGGAGAGCGTGGAGGCGGAGTTTATAGAGAAGACCGGGGTCAGGATGATCATAGGCAAGGGTGGCATGGGTGAGAGGACTGCTGATGCGATGAGGAGGCATAAGGCTGTATACACAGTATTCACCGGCGGCGCGGGGGCGCTCGCCGCCGAGGCTATAAAGAGGGTTATAGACGTCTACTGGCTAGAAGAGCTCGGGATACCGGAAGCTGTATGGCTCCTTGAGGTGGAGGATTTCGGCCCGTTAATAGTGACTATAGACACCACTGGCAGGAACTACTATGAGGGGAGGAGGAGGGAGGTCCTTAGGAGGGCTGAAGAGGTTATAAGCGAGTTGGCGTCGAAGAAGCTTCCATAATCTAGCCCCGCATATACCACACCCTAATCTTTTCCCTGACGGCTTCAAGCTTCCCGAGATCCAGCTTTATCCCATGTATCTTGTGGAGCATCTCAGCCTCTATCCGGGATGCCGCTAGTGGTAGGACTATGCTTGCCACCCCCTCCTGGCATCTATTAGTCATACCGACTCTAGCATGCCAGACCCTCTCCTCCTCAAGGCCTGCATCCTCAACTATAACCACGTCCACGCCCCTGAGGACCCCCAGAGTGTCTAGCCTTGCGAGGACCTCTAGGGCGTCTCCAACGCATAGTTGCCTCCTATCCTCGTCTATGTCTAGTAGGGCTAGTGTGTGCAGGCCTGCAAGGGTATTCATATAGATATACTCTATAATGCTATATGGCTCTACCATCCTCCATGGCCCGGGAATCGTTACCACCCTACCATACTTGTAGAAGTCCAGCCCGGCAACAGTCATGGCCGCGACGACGCCTGAGACGCCCTGGAGGACCTTAACCCCTATACCCCTACTCCTTGCCTCGGCTACAATACTCACATGTGTCGTGGCAATCAGGGGGTGCCCACCCGTTACAATGACCACGAGCCTGCTAGCAGCCTCGGAGAGGACCTCGTCCACCCCCTCCTCTAATAGGCTCCTAGACGCCCTCCTAGCTCGGGGGTTGAACCTCCTCACCTCACCCAGCAGGCTCACGCCTCCGGGCATGGTATAGTCCTCAACATAAACGACGTCGGCCCTCTTGAGGAGCTCCACCAGCTCAAGGGTGAAGTGGCCTCCATGGAGTCCTCCACCGGCGAGCACAAGCATAATAGCCGCCTCCATCCTAAAATAAGGATCTAGCGGTACTAATGGTCATAGCAGGGGATGACCCCTATTGCATGAAGACGTCCACGGCCTGACTATAGATGGCGACAGGATAATTGTCGAGGGGAGGGTTATAGGCTACTATAATAGGGAGCCCGAGGACCTCCCATCCGTAACGACCAGCGGCGGGGCCAGGTTCATGTATAGGAGTGGCATTGGAGTCTCTATGATCCCGGCTCCCAGCGAGGTGGAGGCGCTAAGGCTACTAGTACACTATACATCAAGCCTCCACACCCCCAAGATGGCAAAGATAGCGGTATCAACTGCTAGGAGTTTATCAGCAGCTACAGGCTACAGTGTGCTTCCAATAGCACTATCAATATACAGCCTAGCCCTAGCACCCAGCATAGGCATGGGCCAGCTAACACTGGACTCCGTCATGGGGGACCCGGGATCGCCGATCGCATACACACCCGCGGCAAGCATAGCTAGGCTACTCGAAAAGAGGAGGAGGGGGGCCGCTAGCAGGATGGTCGAGGCGGCATCTAGGATAAGGAGGATCGCGCCCGTGACGGCTTCAAGGCTGCTAGGCTACATACTATCGATGACTCGGGATGGGCCGAGCTACCCGGTATGCCTCCTAGCAAACATACTACTCTCAGACACCGTATCCAGCATCAAGGTCGAGGGGGCCCCACACTGGCTCCCCTCATATACGGAGGCGCTCCACACACGTGGAGTAAATTCTATACGCGTTAGGCATAGCGACACGTTATCCCTACTATCACTGGATGTGTTGAACGAGGTCCTCATGCCCAAGCCCGCGCCAGGGAGGGACGGGTCTGAGCCAGGAATCAGATTCTACAGGAGGAGGGAGCTCATAAAGCTTATCGGAAGAGGGGTGGACCCGCTAGCAGGCTACAAGGTCCTCATAGCAGGGGAATACGTGGCCCTCTCTCCAAGCGATGACACGATAATCTACACCGTAAACCCCCCGGTAAACACCTTCAGGGCGCTCCAGAAGGCATACACACTAAAACCATGCACACCAGGCACAAAAAGGCTAGACAACATACTCAAGAAGCCTCCCTGCAAATAACCTTGAAGGTGCCAGGCGGATGCGGCTAGGCCATATAAACTATCATTAGGAGGCATTAGTCTACATTACCAGGTTTTTATTAGCGGCGCGGCTCCTATTATAAGTCCTAGCGGTATAGGGATCCACCAATAATCTGCCCCCAATATTGCTAGCGATATTGACGCCATAATCAATGATACCGATACGGGTATTGAGACGATGAGAACCTTAACCACGGGCTCCTTTAGGTGCGGGAGTGCATACGCCTCTGGCCTCCTGATCGATAGGAATGCAAGGTATAATGGAAGCATGTTTATAGAAACCATCACCACGCCTATACCCACCGCATCGAGCCCATACAACACCCTTACTGACGCTATTGCCAAGGCCAGGGAGGTTATGGATGATGCTAGGACTAGCAGCTTGCCGTAGAGCCCTAAACTTGGCACGGGCCTCGGCTCCCCCTCTGGCGGTAGCACTAGCGACTCGATCTCTGCGAGGCGCCTGGAATACTCTGTTACTGCTATGAATGCTGTTATCACGTGGATTACAAGTATGGATACCTGTATTGTGACCCCATACATGAGGCCCACTCCAAGTGATGCAAGGCTTCCTAGAACAAGTATAGTGCCTAGGAGCCTGTTGATCCTAGCCGCTACCCTCCGGGACACCGTTACATAGGCTGGGTTGAGGCCTGCGAATGGGCTATACTCTAGCCTGCCTGCGAACATCAGGAGGACGGCTCCAGGTACTAGTGTGATCATTGATACTATCAGGTTGATCATCCAGTCTCCCTGCATAATAGCCACCCCATTAGGCGTGACAACTCCCCTAGGGCCTCTTCGAGGACCTCCCCCGCGATGGGGGTGGCCTTATAGTATTTCCTGAGGGAGCCCGTGCCTCCACGGGCCCAGTAGCTACTCGCAAGACCCAGCCTTTCAAGCCTCTTCAATGCATCATATACACTGGTCTCAGGAGGGTCCCTGCCTGTTAGGGTTGATAGCGTCTTCCTCAATCCATACCCGTGGAGGGGGCCATGGTCTACTAGTATCTTGAGTATTGCCAGTGCAAGCACCCCGGTCCTTGCGTCTCTTAACAGCTTATCGGCCTCCCTCCTCAACCCTGCAGCACCACGCTAGGACGAGTGCTACTATAGCCATGCCTATTGCTACTGCTAGGCCTGCTGGTGGTGTTATAAGAGTGGGTCCTTTAACGGTTATCGTGAACACGCCTGCAACACCGTTAACCACCCCGTGGGCAATGGCAGGGGTTCTTGTTGAGCCACTGTACTCCTTTAACATTGCTAGCACCAGCCCCAGGGCGGTGGTGTATATTGTGAAGACTGCCAGTGCCTCAACCCCCTGGGGAGTGTTATCATCAAGTAGCCCCGGTATATTATAATTGTAGCCGTTGATTATCAGGGGCGCATGCCATAGCCCCCATATGATGCCCACAAGCAGTGATGCGGGTAGAAAGCCTACCCTCACCCGGGCGACACCTAGCAGGTATCCCCTCCACCCTGCCTCCTCCCCAAGGGCGACAAGTGCATTAATGGTTACTCCGGCAAGCACTCCCAAGAGGAGGAGTGGGGGTATGAGTAGGGGTGGGATGCCTGCCGGGTTGTCACTGGCAGCGAGTCTGGCACCCAGGGCTAGTGATACTGGGATTGATATCATGTAGCCTGCCAGCGGCGCTATTACAGCTATAACCATCCACCTACGCGTGGGGCCGCCTAATTCTAGTAGGCCTAGTGCACTCCTTATACTCCTGACCCCTGAAACTAGCAGGGCAGCTATGCTCCCGGATATGGGGAGCCACATCCTTGCCACCAGTGCCAGTAGAAGTATGAGGGAGTCGCTGAGGCTCTCCGAGCCCATCCTACCTATTACAACTGTATAGTCTAGTATGTATGCCGGTATGAATGCTACTGCAAGGAATACTATCAAGCCCCTGCCACTGGCGTATTGGTACACCATAGATTATACCCCGGCTCCCGTGGTATATACCATGTATTAGAAATATTCTAGCTGTAAAGTATATAAACATTACAATACTATTATAGATACCACGGGAGCCGGGGTATCGGGGGTGGATGCGCTGGAGGTCCTAGCAGTACAGGGTAGCAGTATACTCAAGACGCTACTCACAGGCCCACTCAGCATAGGAGTACTCGTTCTGGTATGGGTGGTGGCAGCCATATATACTCTAGCCAGGAGGGGTAGCAGGGCCAGGAGGATGATGGCGGTGGCCATGGCGGTAACAGCAACGATAATAGTAGTTGGGGCCCAGGCATACAGTATACAGCCTGGCGTAGAGTATGGCATCTACCTTGAGGAGGACAAG
>JALWGG010000125.1:2076-3879 GCA_027013765.1 Acidilobaceae archaeon | reverse complement strand
TCGTCCTGCTGGGGCACCTGCTCCACCATTGATGTTATGGATTTAAAGTATATCAGGATGCCCAAGGCATAGCTAGCCACACCAAGCAGCGTTATCAGAGAAACCCCCACTACCTTGCCAAGTATCAACTCCCTCCTCGATACTGGTAGGGAGAGTAGCATTTCAAGGGTCTTAGCCTCCCTCTCGATCCCTATACTTGTAGCAGCAACCTGCATGCTGGCTAGGACTAGGACGAGTGTAGCCATGGTTACGGTCATGCTAACGCCGAATACTAGGTTAAACGCCTCTGACAGTGTCATCATCTTACCCTTATAATAAATCATTGTCTCAGAGTATATCGGGTTCATAAGGAACGCCTCTGTGACACCGGGTAGGGTCGAATTCACCTTCAGGGAGATTAGACGGTACACCCCGCTCCTAACAGCCATCTCAACCTGGTTTGGAAGGGATACTGAGAGTAGGTTTAGGGAATCCAGCCTTGCATACACCAGTATCCTGCCCGGGATCCCGGAGCTGATATTACGGAAGAACGAGTCGTCAATGTAGACGAGGCCCCTGTACCTGGATAAAGCCTCCTCTACCTCAAGAGGGCCAGTATACAGGCTTGTACCAATACTCTCTGCAAGGATCCTGGCCTCGCCAAGGTATTTCGTCCCATTATACATTATTGCTATATCCCTTGTATAGGCGGCCTGCTGTACAGCCTGCTTACCAGCTGTTAGCGATAGGCCAGCGAATAGTGCGAATATGAATATGGGGCCAAGTATCATTCCAAGCAGGACCGTCTTCTCCCTTAACAGCTCCTTTACCTCTTTTACAACTATCCTCTTAAGCCTCATACACGCCACCTATCGCGTTTATAAACGCCTCCTCCAGGTTTACTGCATCATACTTCTTCTTCAACTCGCCCGGAGTCCCCTCACTAACCATCTTACCCTTATACATGAACATCAGCCGGTCGCATAGGTACTCCACTTCAAGCATGTTGTGGCTCGATATGATCACTGTTCCCCCTCTCCTGGCATACTCCTTGATCACGTTCCTGACAGCTACAGAGTAATATACGTCTAGACCGCTAGTGGGCTCATCGAGTATGGCCAGCCTGGGATTGCTCATGAGGACTGCTGCCAGGAGTATCCTGCGCTTCATACCCTTACTATAGGACCCCATAGGGGCGTGTATTGAATCTCCCAGGCCAGCAATCTCTATGCCCCGTGACACATACTCTTCCACGGCCTCGTCAGACTCTGCGTAGAGGCCTGCCACGAACTTTAGGAAGTCTATCCCCTTGAGGTGCCTGTAGACTCCAGCATCCTCGGGAAGATATCCAATGTACCCTCTCTCCCTGGCCTCGTCGGGCTCTAGCCCTGCAATGCTTACCGAGCCCCTATCAGGCTTCAGTATACCACTAATGACCCTCAATGTCGTCGTTTTGCCAGCCCCATTGGGGCCTATTATCCCATATATCTCCCCCTCGCCTACCTTGAACGAGATTCCATCAACTGCTATAACCTGCCCGAACGACTTGTAAAGGTTCCTGACAGCCACAAGTTCCATTACATGCACCATAAGACACTAGGTAGTGGGGCCGCAAAGGGTATTTATCCCTTTATATGCACCATACCTAGATACAGGGATGAGTGCAACCTCCGACTCCTACCCTGGCACGGGGATGCGGAGGCCCTGCGATGATGACCCCACTCTTAATAATGATTTCCTGGAGGAGCGGTTAGATACCCCAGAGGCAGTCATCGCAGTGCTCCTTACCGGGCACGACTGTCAGCATCCCGCCGTTGACTCCTT
>JALWGG010000125.1:0-2066 GCA_027013765.1 Acidilobaceae archaeon | reverse complement strand
ATTCAATTATGGGTTGCAGGTCGTTGACTGTATACCCCTCCATAGGATCCTCTAGTAGCGGGAGCAGGATCCTCTCCTCCACGCCTGCCAGGGATACAGCCTCCTCCGACTCAACGCTCCAGGGCTTTCCTGCAAGCGCTGCTATACTAACCGCCTTCTGGAACCTGTCACCCCTGATTATATAAGCCGCCCCGGGGCTCACGGCCACAACCATCTCTGGAGCAGCCGTCGCCGGGGTGGGCGCGGCCACGTTGGAGTTCGACTCTACAACCACTATATCGGCCATAGATGATATATGCCTCAGGCACTCATCCGCCTCCGCCACGTATAGGCCCTCTAGTATATTCTCTACGGTCTCTGTGGACGCGCTTAGGGGTCGTGGAAAGAGCTCGGCAGCGGTCTTGAGGACCTCTTGTTCTATAGTGCTAGTCGTCCTGCCAGCGGCGGAGGCGTTGTAGAAGTGTGTACTATAGATCCTATCACCCCTACAGAAGGATACCCTGGCTAGTGGGATCCTTGAGGCTAGCCCGTGCAGGCTGAGGGTATCCTTTACCCTCCAGGAGAACCTCTCGGGGTCTAGGGGGACTATTATGAAGCCTTGTGGATTAACCAGCTCAATTGGAATATTGCCCAGGGGCCTTCTAAGCGCTAGGGCATCACCAGTGACGAGGACCTTATGCCTCCTGGACTCCTTAAGGACCAGCGGGTTCTCCCAGACATCAGTACCCCCCACCGGCTTGAATGGTAATACATTGAAGCCCTCCCGCTTGAGTAGGCTTACTAGGCTTGATGCTAGGAGCGTCTTCCCGGATGCTGTCGGATATAGGCCTATGACTAGGATCATCACCTTATACTCCACCAAAAACTGGACAACACTATGGAGGGTTATAGACCCTTCGGGGCCGTAGGCACCTTATCCCTTGGAACGTATACCGGGCTCCTCCTGTTGGGCGTGAATAGGACTAGCACACCCTCGGCTTCAAGCATCTTCAATACCTTCCTGGCCGTTGATATAGTGACGTTATACCTCTGGGCCACCTTGAAGGGGGTTAAATACTGCTCCCTTACAAGGTCCCTCTTGGCCCTATTTATAAGCTCTTGGGGGACGCTGACGTCATATCTAGCCTGCTCTGCAAGGGACCTTGTAGGCCCCTTCCCACCCTTCTGCCTAGCCAACCCCTACACCATGTCCTGGTGGGTCCTGCCCGGGCTTTTTATATGTGATTTACCAGCCCTACTCCTCTATCTTTATCACCAGCGACTCTCCCTGGCTTGACGGCGCCGTTACCGGCTTCTCCTCATACTTCGGCTTCTCCGCCTGCTCCTTGGGTAGAGGACTGCTCGCTATCTCAAGGGTCTTCTCCAGCCTGTCTAGGGTTGATTTCGCATCGCTCTTCTCCGCTGATAGCGCCTCTTTAAGCTTCCTGAGGTGGTTCATGCCCTGCGTGTATCCCCTCTCTGTGACCTCGCCGCTGAAGTATAGCATTTGCAGGTTCGCTATCGCGCTTGCTATGTGGAATAGCTCATCATCGATCTCCCCTATCCTCTCCTTCACCTCCTTCTTGATCCTGTCCGCATCTATCTTCAGCTTCTTAATCTCGTCCGACAGCTTCCTCTTCATGGCATCCACTACTTCTCCCGGTATATCTCCAGAGCCCGCTATATTCTCCAGGGCCTTCCTCCTCCTGTATGCCCTGTCCAGGCCCTCTATAACCTTCATCGCGTTGAACTTCCACTCCGGCACTACTACTATCTTCCCATCCCTCAGCTTAACCCTCTCGCCAGGTATCCTCTCTATACCCCTATCAACGATCTTTACCTCCACATGCTGCACGTACCCGTCTACATTGCTGACAATGCTTACCAGCGTGCCTACGTCTCTCCCATACTCATCCACAAGGCTCGACCCAACCATACTCGCCAGATTCTCGATCTTAAGGTTCAACCACTCTTCACCAGTCCCTATCTAGGCTCGGGGGTAGGTATTTAGGGGTCATAACCCCGATACTACAAGGCCTCCCTCCTTACAGGATCCCCCTGAACAATATCTAGGTACCGGTGAATAT
>JALWGG010000124.1 GCA_027013765.1 Acidilobaceae archaeon | reverse complement strand
CCTCTACTTCCACGGGTATATCAGTTATTCCCAGGGCCCTGGCGATCCCCCTCTCCACCACCATCTCAACTATGCTAGCCATATCCAGCCCGAACCTTGACTTGAAGGGCTCCGCTGGCGGGGGCTGGTCGCCTGCATCCCTCAGTAGCACCGCATTCGCTGGGAGCAGGCCACGCCTCCTCCGGTCAATATTTACCTCGTGCCTGTCAAGCACCTCTATCGCCTTGCGGGTGAACTCGTTTACAAGCCTAGCGGTAACCTCTGCAGCGGGGTCGCTGCTGAGGGGCTTAGCCTCCATTATCCTTGGCTCGAACTCTTCCAGGGCTATGCTGATCCTGCCCCTCCTCTCATAGGCTGGATCCGTATTGGTTATCTCGCCACTCAGCCTAACCCTCTTATGCGTTAATAGCAGGACCCCCCGGTGGCCTATTGTAGCCCTGAACCTTGCCGTTGCCTCCCCCTCCATCAGGCTCATCCCGTCTATGGCCTCGGCGAGCCTCCTGGCCTCCATGCTCGTCAGGCTCCTACCCACCCTCCTATCTATTATCCTCAGCGTCTCGGGATCCACTGTTGCGAAGTTTGCCCTGACGGCTACACTGCCCGGGGGCATGTCTAGGCCTGCTCCCAGGGCCTCTAGGGGGCCTCGTCCAGTGTAGTACTTGTCCGGCTCATAGCCCAGGAGTGATAGTACTGCTACATCGCTCTCCGGGGCTACACCCTCACCCACAACGTGTACAAGGCCGCATACGCCGTGTCTGGCCAGCTCATCTATACCGGGCTTATCTGCCAGTGCTAGGGCCGTGTCACTCCTGAACCCGTCGGGGGCCCCGTCCAGGACTATGTATAGCAGCTTCACACCACACACCGTTTATCCTGGGGTAATGCTTAATGGTTTAAAAGCCGACTGGGATGTGCTGGGGTGTTGCCAGTGATAGGGTGCACCGAGAGGTTTAGGGTTGAGGATGGTCATGTGGCGGAGCATTTGGCTGAGAGGGGGTTGGAGGTCCTCTCTACTCCATGCCTGATACTATTCATTGAGAGGACTGCCAGGAGGTGTATGGAGAGGGTGATCCCTGAAGGGTATACCAGTGTGGGGGTCAGGATTGATGTTAGGCATAGGAAGCCCGTCCCGCTGGGTGGGGTCGTCGAGGTCCACGTGAAGGCCCACAACGACGGGGACTACTACTTCTTCAACGCCAGGGTCACGTATAATGGGGAGCTGGTGGCTGACGGTATACATGTTAGAAAGGCTGTGAGGGTTGAGGACCTCAGGCCTCGGCTCTCTTAAGAGTTAGTACAACCTCTCCCCCGGCCTCGGAGACCTTCTCCACCGCCTGCTCCGAGGCTTGGGGGACGATCACCTTGACCCTGTTGTGTATCCTCCCCGACCCTAGCAGCTTGTGGACTCCCAGCTCCACTAGGTTGACTACTATCCTGTCACCCTCGATCCTCGCCATTCCCTTGAGCTTCAGCTTCTCAACAAGCTCATCCAGCTGGGAGAGGTTCATTGTGACGGGCCTGTAGCCGACCCTGATCCTCGGCGGCTTGAACCCGTGCTTGCCGAACCATGAGGGGGCGTATTTGATCGTCCAGGTCCATTCATGCTTCCCCAGGCCCGCGGCTCCACGGCCACCCCGTGAGCCCGACTTCCTATGCTGGCCTATCCTTCCCCAGCTCATCGTCCTCGTCCTTCCCCTGAGCTTCCTCGACTTTCTCCTCCTTCTGACAACCATCTCCCACACCCCTTAGAGCATCCTTAGGACTAGCTGGTTTATATCCTGGCCCCTGTAGCCTAGCTCGCCGCCAGCCTTGTAGTGTATCTTAATGCTCCCCTTGAATCCTCCCCGGGGCGGGTGGAGCCTGAAGAAGGGTTTTACACCCTTCTCCTCAAGCCTGTGGTAGTGGATCTCGCCTGCGAGGAGCTTCTCAGCCAGCTCATAGACGCCTCCGGGGAGGCCTAGGTTTAGTGCTATCCACTCGCCTGTTATGGGCTTATCGCCATATAGCCTCCCCCTCTTGGTGATGAGCTCTACTAGGGTGTCCTTGGTGATCTCGCCCCACGTCGCCCAGTTCTCCACCTTCCTGAGCATGCCCTCTATGCCTGGCAGGCTGCTATGGTATAGCGCTGCCGCATACCTCCTCCTTAGCCTGAGGAGGTATAGGGTCTTCTCCGTGTCGGGGTTTACGTCTGCCTCCCCCCGGATCCTTATTACTATGTATAGCGGCATAGTCCTACACCTACCTGGTCCAGTCTACTGGTGTGACGAAGTTGTAGGTGTTCCTTAGTGCCAGATACGTTGCCCTGGCGAAGTTGTACTTCGTCCTCGTCTCTCCCTTCGTGAACGTCCATACATCACTCAACCCAGCCATTGCCAGTACAGCCTTAGCCGTGTCCCCGGCGACTAGGCCCGTGCCCTTGGGCGCGGGTTTTAGTATAACCTCTACACTCCCGCTCTTGCCCCTCACTGTGAAGGGCACGCTGTGGCTCTCTCCGCATGTACACTCCCAGCTTCCGCACCCCCTCCTGACGGGGATTATGTTCAGCTTCGCATTCCTTAACGCCTTGTCTATTGCGAATCTGAATTGTCTGGCCTTTCCCTTGCCCAGGCCCACGTATCCGTCCCTGTTGCCCACTACTACTACTGCTCTGAACCTGGTTATCCTGCCTGCATCAGTCATCTTCTGGACTATGCTCACGTCTAGGACCTCGTGGTCTAGGCCTGGTAGTAGGTAGTCTACGATCTCTGGCTCTAGTATGGGTAGGTTCCTCTTGAATATCTCCGCTATACTAGTGATCCTGCCCTCCTTAACCATCCTACCAACACGGGTCCTTGGGACCCATTCCTCTACCTGAACCTCCATTCCCATACCCCTACACCTCCTTCCTGGCCAGCGTGAGCCTCCCCTCATACTCGCCCTTTATCCTGGAGAGTACCTCGTCGAAGTGGCCCGGGAGGTCCTCGGGCTTGAGGCCCCTCTCTAGGTATCTTGAGAACATCCTCTTATAAGTATCCTCATCCTCCTCCCTCAGCTTGGCCGCGTAGCCGGCTACATGCTCTCCCCGGATCCTCTCTGGGTCTGGGAGGACCTCCTCTGAGTGTGGTATCTTTAACCCTGCATCCAGCGCCCCCTTGAGGGCTGCGAATACTCTTGATCCCTTTACGGGGGCGTGTAGGCCTATGTCTAGGATCGCCTCCTCGACGCCCTTTAGCAGGGCCCTGTATCCTGCTAGGAGGCCTGTAAGGTATGCGGCGCTTGTATTGTTACCGTCCCCCAGCCACCCGTAGTGCTTGTAGAGCTCCCTGGAGTGGGCCGCTGCTATGACCCTGTCGCCCTCTATCCTGGCCTCAACCACCTGGACTGTTATGTACTCATTGCTCCTCCTAACCACTAGCCTGGGCTTGCCTGATATGATCATCCTGAACCTCTTCCTATAGTTGGTCTTCCCCTGCCTCCTCCTCTTGAGTGGAACCCTGTACCTAGGCCCTCTACCCATCACCTGACACCCTCCTTAACCAGGCCATGCTCCCTCATATACCTCTTTAGGTCTCCCAGGTCGTGGAATGTTCCTCCCTTGGCTAGCTTGTAGAGCCTCCTATAGGTTCTCCTGTCGATCACCTCGTGGTCCCTGAGCCATTGTAGGTATCTCCTGATCCTCCTGATCCTGTGTATCCAGTCAGTCTTCGGGTCGTGTCTTGCCGACGCCTTACCCTCCCTCTTGCCATAGCCCCTCCTTCTACCCTTCCGCCTCTGCCTCCTCCTCTCATGCCACCTGGTGTGGCTGTTGCCCTTCTCGGGCTTAACCCTTATAATGCCCCTCTTTATCAGGGCCTCTACATCCCTCCTTGTAACGGCCTGGATGAGGTCCTCAGAGTGCTCCGGGTCTGGGGATA
>JALWGG010000123.1 GCA_027013765.1 Acidilobaceae archaeon | reverse complement strand
ATACAAGCTTCACTGTCTCGTTAACCTTCACCTCCCCGGGCACGCTCACCGTTATATTGGCCCCCTCAGGGGCCCATATACTCCTAACCTCGACCGGGGACTCCACCCTTACAAGGTACTCTCTAGTGTATACCGGGACTATATCTAGGGGCTCGTTGACCGCTATGGTATAGGTTCCCTGGGGCAGCTCTACACCATTGACCAGTATCTTGGATAAAACGTCCCTCGCACCGGTCCCAGCATATTCTATACGCGCCTCCAGAACCCTCCTAAGGTCGAGGACCTTCCCCGAGGCAACGTACAGGATCCTGGACACGTCTCCCATGGCGTCATACACCCTAACCCTATACTCCACGTCATACAATACCGTTAAGGTGGTGGGGGCTATTACGGGGATCGTGATCCTACTGCTTGGAGGGAGCTCCTGCATGCTCCAGCCCTTGAAGACGTACCTAGCCCCCTCCCCCTCAATCACCCTGGGGACGGTCACCTCATAGACCCTATAGGGCTCGACCCAGCTACTGTTATAGTATACCCCGGGCGGGTTGGAGCTTACAACCACTCTATACAGGGTCCTGTAGAGGGGCTCAACAACGCTCTCCCCATCAACCCTTATACACGTATCATTACCGGAGTAGACGTTGTCGACCAGCCAGCCAGAGAATACCCTGAGGACCCCCTCACCAGTATACACCTGCAGGCTATCATAGGGGACACACACCGTCACGGGCACGGGGCTTGAATATGCTCCGCGAGGCGATATGACGACTGTCTTATACTTAACCAGCAGCTCCAGCCCCACTGGGAGGGGGTTGATCACAGAGGCCTCCCGGGCATCACTCGCACCGGCAACTATGGGCATAACGGTGATGGTTGCCAGGAGTAGGAATAGAGTCCACCTAGCCACCCCTACCACCCCTATTCATAGCCCTCTCCAGGGCGGAGCCTATCGCTAGGATGATCACAGATACTATAGTTAATGCTATGACCAGCGCCCCATAGGGGTCCCTCGCAACCTCGACGAGCTTCCCAAGGCCGATGCTAAACCCTAAAATATATACCCCACGGATCCTTGAATATTCCACCTCCTCAGTATACATTACATTATCACCCCTAATAAGATACCTTCCACCCCCAGGGGAGCCTATGATCCTGTGTATGAATAATACATCACTACCCGGCCCGGTGTATAGGACGACACTACCCACGGGTATCCAGCCTGGGGGCTCCCTCTTTGCAAACACTATAGAGTACCTTGGTATGCTGGGCTCCATGCTCCCCGTAGCTACTATAGCACCTATAACACTGCCTGAGACTAGCTTCACCAGAGGCGCCGCCGTCAGGGCGAGGGAGAGGACTGCTATCAATGCTACTATGTTAGCCGCTAGTCTCTGTGAGGCCAATTACCTCTGACCCCTGCAGGTAATTACTAGGCAAGTCTATAATAATGTATACGTAGGTTGTATTGTCTGGGAAGTTCACTGTACCGCTCGCATCTAGTATGAACTCCCCCTGGTTGATGACGCGCAGGCTGATGAACCTGTCCCCGGAGTCCTCGTTATAATGGATCCTATACACCGCTACAACTCTATCAACGCTTATGGAATTTATCCCCTGGTCCACATCAGTCACTGCAAGCCCATGGAATACCAGGTAACCCTTACCAACCTTGTAGGGCCCCGTCCCCCCAATCCTCTCGACATCAGCCACGGATAGCTGCTGGGCGTGGACGAATAACAGGCCTGCAAGCACTACTGATGCAACCACCGCCATGCCTAGTAACGCCAACTTGACCACGTGTAAGGGCTTCATCCGGGCCCCCACCCCGATCCAGTGACGACCTCAATCCTCTCAACATCCCCAATGAATACTGGTGTGGAGAGCGGGATCGCTATCGTCTGCACGCTACCCTCATCTATTGTGGCAGAGGCCGAGCCCTGGGATATGAGCGCCCCGGTATAGTCATAGATGTATACGGATACGCTTGCAAGGCATATGGAGAACCACAGGATCCCGTCGTGGCAGTACTCGATCACGTTAACCTGCCCCAGGTTGCCGGAGGAGTCTAGGGTGAAGTATGCGGCCCTAGATACGTATACCTGCCAGAAGCCGCCTCCATAACTGTCTATGGTTATATTCTCCGGCCTAGTATACACCAGCCTCGTCTGGGGCGGGTTAAGCTCCACTCCATACACTGGGGGTAGTAGCATAGCGGATAATGGTAGTACCAGTATAAGGGCTCCGGTAAAAAGTAGGAGGGCTTGTAGGCGTCTTACACCCAATATCGTGATCCCCGGCTACGTTATGGTATGTCCTCCTGGAGTATTACCTCCACCTTATAGATCTCCTCCGGAGACGCAGTGTCGCTCAGGGTTACAGTCGTGGTGGTTGATGAGCCAGCAGTGAGACCTGTGGGGGTGGCTGTCCCGTAACCCACAACATTATTGGAATTGTCATATAGTATGACCATTACAAAGTAGTTCCCATTCTCGGCAGGCTCCCAGGTCACATCCACGCTCACCACATCGCCAAAGTCGGGATCCGCAGGATTGGTTTCAATAGTGAACTCCACCTTGTTTATCGTATCATCGTTCTCGGGGCTTAACACTGCTACTTGCCCAGTGCCTCCTATCCTCTCAACATTGTCTGAGTCCAGCGTTAGTTGGACTGCCAGTGCGATTGTGAAGGTGAATGCGAGGAGCCCCAGCAGTATGGGTATGACTAGTCTTGCCCTAGCCACTACCCATCACCGGTTCACTAATATTTATATTCTTGTTTCAGGCTTATAAAAGATTATGCTAGATACTGACTTATAGGATGGTGTATCTAGTCTGGTATACTCGGATAAATATTATCATATATCAAACCATGCACTGGCCCCCCTTACGCACAGGCTAAGGGGTCCAGGTCCTTAGTATTATTAGTGTGTTCGTCGATGCGACCCCGCTCGTGGACCTTATCTTATCTACATAGTCGTTGATCTCGTCCACGCTCCTTGCAGAGGCTATGACTATTATATCATACTCCCCGGTGACCTCATACACGGCCTCCACGCCATCTATCATAACAAGCCTCTTCGAGACCTCCGGGACCCTCGTCTGCGGCAGGGTCTTGACTAGTATGATTGCCTTGAACTCTCCAGGGGCGCTGTAGTCTATTGTGAACCTCCTAATCACCCCGTCCCTAATCAGCCTTAGCACCCTCTTACGTGCTGCAACCTCGCTTATCCCGAGCTCCCTCGCGATAACGGTGTAGGGGGTCCTGGAGTCGCGGCGCAGGATCCTCAGGATCCTGTAATCCCTGTCATCTAGCCTACGGGCCATTAACCACGGCACCATATAATGTTATAGATTCTAACCATTTATTTTATTATTCCTAACAGTATACGGGGGTAATGCTTTTTAATGTATTAACTTATTGGTTATATAGTTTAACCTGGTGGTGCCCGGTGGCTAGGTGCCCTGTGTGTGGACTTGAGGTTAGGCTAGGCGACGATTACATGCCCGGGGAGCTTATAGAGCATGACTGCGGGGCCGTGCTTGAGGTCGTCAAGGGGCCCAGTGGCCTGGGGGTTAGGCTGTTCGAGGGCTCTATGGAGGATTGGGGAGAGTAGAGTTGCCCGTTGTTGGTGTGCTCTACGATCATCCGCGGTGGGAGGAGAAGGCTATTGTATCAGCTCTAAGGGACCTGGGTGCTGGTGTCGAGCTTATACACGTGGAATCCACGCCGCTAATGCTTGGGGAACCTTGCTGTAGCTTGGACGCAGCTGTGCAGAGGAGTCTAAGCCTTTCAACAGCGGTGGCGTCGTCATACATTGTAGAGTCGTGGGGCGTGGAGGTCCTGAATAGGGGGTGGGTTATACAGGCGAGTGGCGACAAGGTGGCCACGCTCTCACTACTATCCCGGGCAG
>JALWGG010000122.1 GCA_027013765.1 Acidilobaceae archaeon | reverse complement strand
AGCATATACAAGGCCTGGGGACACGGTGGCCGTGCCCAGGTATACGTATACCTACTTCAAGGACCTAGCCATAGCACGTGGGCTGAGGGTGGTGGAGATAGGCCTTGAGGAGGATGGGGACGAGTGGAGGCTATCCCAGCCAGTACCAGAGGCCAGGCTCCTATACCTAGACAACCCCAACAACCCTACAGGCTCCCTCATAGCACTGAGGGACATAGTGATGGAGGCCATTGATAGGGGGATAGTGACTGTGGTTGACGAGGCATACTATGAATACTCCGGGGCCACACTCGCAGGGGAAGCCTCGGAGACTAGCGGCCTAATAGTAGTTAGGACAATGAGCAAGGCCTTCTCCCTTGCAGGGGCAAGGATAGGATACTCGATATCAACACCCGGGGACAGGGAGGTCCTCAGGAGAGTACTCCTCCCATACCCCACATCCACATGCTCAATGACGCTAGCCGTAGAGGCCCTAAGAAACCCAGGATACATGAGGGAGAGGGTGGAGAGGGTCATAGGGGAGAGGGAGAGGCTGAGGAGCAGGCTGTCAAGCATGGGATTAAAGGCCTATAAAAGCCATGCAAACTTCATCCTAGTAAAGACCGGCGTGGAGGGGATCGTGGAGAGGCTAGCAATGAAGGGCATAATAGTTAGGAAGACAACAATCAGCAACGACACATTCAGGGCAACAATATCCCTGAGGAGGGAGAACGAGGCACTAGTAGAAGCGTTAAAAGACATCCTACAACTATAACCCCCCAAACACGCCCAGCCAGGTGGGGAAAGGATTGAACGGGCTAGTGCAGAAGCACCTAATAGTTGCAGGCATAATAGGCTTCATGATAGGAGCCGGGATAGCGCTAGCCTCATGGGAGCAACCCATAAACCCCTCAACAACAGGCCTAATATCAATAATAACACCGGCAATAGCAACAGCAATACTATACTACACATACATATACATAGGAGGCATAAAACCGGGAATAAAGACATTCATAGAAGCATACATAGCAACACTACTAATGACACTAACAGCATCAACACTAATATACGATCTACTACAATAACAACCCACATCTTTACCCATCCTAGTAGAACATCTACAACCACACCAGGAAAAATAATATGGAGACCCATGCATTAAACTAGCTAGGAGGTGGAGAACCCAAGCATGCCTATTAAAGAAGCTGTATTGGCATGGGTCTTCGTTCTAGTATTACCAGAACTCTTTGGTTTATTGGTAGCACGCTTTGCACTATCACATGGTATAGGCAAGCCCCACGTTATAGGTTTAGCATCTATGGTTATCGCATCTACCCGCCTCCCACTAATAGTATATACGGCTAGAGCGTTCAAGGTCGAGGCGGCGAGCTTAATCTATAAGCCTCTACCCGGAATACCACAGATGATACTCCTAGCCGTCTTCATTGTAGCTGTAGCCGTTATCGATTACCTAGCAACCACCATTATTAGCAATGGATCCTACAAGCCCCAGCTAGCAGAATATAAATATTATGCCAGCCACGGCATTCTTCATCTATTCCCATTTCAACTAATTTATTATTTTACTGAAATAACAGCAGTAAACTTAATGTATTTGCTTGCCAAAAGGTCGTGGACACTATTGAGTAGCCCCATAATAGCTGGTATTAGCTTTGTGATCCTAACTTGGGCCCTCCCACATGCATTCACCAAGGGCGTTAAAGTGTCAATTTATGCCTCAATACTAGCTATACTCCTATATACCGGCTATGAGGCTACAGGCTCACCATTAACGCCAATAATCTTATGGTTCACAGTACTACTAGTATAATTTTCTAGCAATAATATCATTCTTAATTCTAGGACGTATATTACGGCGGCTATTCTCAAGGTGTAGTGGCTAGCTTCAGGATCATAAGAGGCTTAAGGAGGGAATGGATAAGCTCAAGCATATCAACTGGAGTGAAATAGTAAGGAAGGCTATAGAGCAGGTGGGGGTGGAGGAAGCCAGGCTCCGTGGAAAGGATAGGGCTAGGATAGCCTGAGCTTCACCCAAAATGGATGAGCTAAGGCGTAGGGTAGAGGGTTGGAGTAGAGTGGAGGAGATCAGGAGATGAAGGGAGAGAAGACGAAAGTAATGGTTAACGCTTAAGTAGCAGTCAAACGGTTTGCCGAGGAATATACACGGGAGGCTTTAACGCTGAGAGACTCATACAAGGAGGGACTCGTTGATCTAATAGACCCTCCCTACTACCCTATGAGGTCCTCAACGATAGTAAAAGCTTAGAGGCTCCGGAGCATTGCTATACCAATGGGGATTCCGGGGTTGTCTAAGGTTATACGTGTCAGGTATGAGAAGGGAGTACTCAAGCCTCTTGAGCCTCTAAGGCTTGAGGAGGGCGAAGAGGTAGTTGTTGTCTTAAAGGAGGATTTGGTGGAGTATGCACGCCGCGTCCGCCGTAGCCTGACAGGCCGGGGAGAGGAGCCAGGCGAGGTCCTCTCTCGGGAGAGGGGTAGGCTGGAGTGGATAAGCTAGTACTCGACGCCTCTGCCGCCGTAGACCTCTTTGCTGGTGGGGAAGAGCTTCGCGTAGTGTCGGCTGAGAAGGTGTTTGAGTGTGTAACGAGACAGGGTACAGGCGTCTATGCTCCCCGCCTATTCCTAGCGGAGGTCGCCGGGGTCCTTGTCAGGTTTCTCCCACCCAATATAGTTAGGGGTGTAGTCGAGAGGCTGAGGGAAGAGACAACACTTGTCGGGGACGACATCTACTTCACGGAGGCAGTAGAGACGGCTCTGGCTACCGGCTCTAGGGGCGCAGACTCCTACTACATTGGCCTAGCCAAGACCCTAAACGCGCTCCTAGCAACAAGCGACAGAGTACAAGCACTCAACGCTAAAAGTCCAAGATCAAGGCATTCTACATCCTAGATAAACAAGACCTAGAAGACTTGATCGACATCCTAAATTGCAAAAGATAATCTGACTAGCTATAATATAAAATATTGGAGAGAATAGTGGATCACACTGGATTGATTATCAGGCCGAGAAACGCATCGCCTTGTTTGGCGGCCTCAACTTCAGATATATTCCAAGCCTGGGTTTATGTCGGTTTAGAAGTGTCTGGTGGCGGGCCCGCCGGGATTTGAACCCGGGACCACCGGCTTCTCCCGCGCAGTTGTTGTGGGTGGCTTAGAAGGCCGGCGCCCTATCCTGGCTAGGCCACGGGCCCCTCCATCCTCTATATTTGACTTGTGGGGGGTTTAAAGTTGTGGGGTCTGGGCCTGGTAAAGATTATTATTGCCTCTGATGGGTTCCTCTATGGGTGGTGTGTCGGTTATTGTGTCGGGGATTAGGGTTAGGAATACTCTAGGGCGCCGGTTGGAGGAGTTTAAGCCCTTCAACCCCCCCATGGTTAACATGTATGTGTGTGGTCCTACTCCACAGGATTATGCCCATATAGGGCATGCGAGGACCTTTGTGACGTTCGATGCGGTGAAGAGGTATCTAGGCCTGAGGGGGTATAGCGTATTCCATATACAGAACATTACCGACATCGATGACAAGATAATTAATAGGGCCCGCGAGGAGGGTAAGACCTGGAGGGAGGTCTCAGACTACTATGCCAGGGACTACCTAGAGCAGTTGGGTAGGCTGGGTGTGAGGATTGATGTGCACCCCAAGGTCACCCACCACATAAACGAGATCATAGACTTCATAGAGAAGCTCATAGAGAAAGGCTATGCATACGTAGCCCCAAGCGGGAGCGTATACTTCAGCGTTGACAAGTACCCGGACTATGGAAGGCTCAGCGGGAGGACCTCCCGGGACCAGTGGGGCCAGGAGGAGGAGCACCTGGCGGAGAAGAAGTCGCCCTATGACTTTGCACTATGGAAGGCGGCCAAGCCGGGGGAGCCCTGGTGGGATAGCCCGTGGGGT
>JALWGG010000121.1 GCA_027013765.1 Acidilobaceae archaeon | reverse complement strand
CGGGGGCGTGTTCGCCGGTGGGCACCCGTATTACACCGGTGACAAGATCCTGGCAATACAGTACAGGATCAAGACCAGGCACTTCGACGAGGCAGACCACCTAGAAATATACTTCGACACGGGGATCCTAGGCTACTACTACATATTCCCAGCGGAGCCTGGGACGGTGGATGTAGGGGTAGGCGGGTTCAAGGACTTCGAAAGCCTCAAGTCCAGGCTAGACAGGTTCATAAAGAGGGATGAGAGGCTCCAGGGCGAGAGGGTCAAGCTTGAGGGCGCAAGGATCGCCGTGGGCGGTCTAAAGCCTGGAGCCATGAACGGGCTAACCGTCGTGGGCGAGGCGGCGGGGTTCGTGCTACCCCTAACCGGGGAGGGTATAAGGCCTAGCATGCTATCCGGCATAGCAGCTGCCAAGGCTATAGTGTCGGGCGGGGACCCGGTTGAGGCTTTGAAGAGGACTCCGATAGCTAGGGCCATAGAGGTGCAGTCGAGGATCCTTGAAACCGTCAAGAGGATGCCTGTAGAAGAGAGGAGGGCCCTATTAAAGGGGCTCCCGGCGAGGGTGCATGCAGAGATCGCGCTCGGCAGGATGGATAAGGGGATTATAGCGAGGGAGCTCGCCAGGAAGCCTGGATTAGCCTTAAAGCTACTGAGGCTCCTCTAGCACGAGGATGCCGGGATGGGCGCCGTGAGGCTGGATGAGAGGGACCTTGAGATATTGAGGATACTTGAGAGGGATGCCAGGACCCCGTGGAGCAGGATCGCCAAGGAGCTGGGTGTGAGCGAGTCCACGGTGTACCTGAGGGTTAGGAGGCTTATAGAGGAGGGGATCCTAGAGGGCTTCACGGTGAAGATTAACAAGAGGAGGCTGGGGCTCGGGACGACACTGTTCCTACTCATCCGTGTCGAGGCACCCAGGATAAAGGAGCTGAGGGCGGCCCTGCCCAGGGTAAAATACCTGTCGGAGGCTCACGAGGTTACCGGGGAGTACCACTTCCTCATAAAGATAACGGCCCCCAGCAGGGAGGAGGCGTCGAGGTCGATGGATGAGATAGCATCGCTACCCGGGGTCCAGGACCTCAGGATACTATACTCAATCAGGGAGGTTAAGCGGGACTCCGATACAATATCTAACCTGCTAGAGTGGAGGGCGGTCCAGCGAGAGCCTTAGGCCACACTGGTAGCCCCGGTTTGCTACTCGTCATCCCGCCCACTAGATTTATAGGCGATCCCGGAGCCTTATACTCTGGTGATTACTATAATCCATGTACTGATAGGGGGCGTGGGGTTCGTCGGGGTAAACCTGGCTGAAGAGCTCATATCCCGGGGCGAGGAGGTCCTCATAGCAACTCGCAGGAGGTCCCTGGAGAAGAGGCCTGCAATAGCGGCTAGGCTCAGAAGCCTTGGTGCAGGGATACATGTAGCTGATAGCCTGTGGAGCCTTGACCTGGAGGGTCTTGGGGGGGACGTCTATTACTACCTGCCTGGAACGTTAACCGGGGGGTTAAAGGCTATGATGGAGGCCCACGTCAACCTCCTCAAACACGTGATAGGGGTGTTGGAGCCCCTTAAGCCGAGGCTGGTGCTGGTCAGTAGCATAGCGGCCCTAGGCGTCCCCAGGGGCGGGGGCGAGTGCATAGTCTATGAGGAGGAGGAGCACCTAGCCGGTGACAGGGAGTATCCATCCCTCCACATGGAGACCAAGGCCCTCGGGGAGAAGGTCCTCATAGAGAATGAGAGGCTACTAGGGGGGTGGAGTATCATAAGGCCCGGAGTAGTATACGGCCCGTGGGGCTACCATGCCGAGTGGAGGCTCCTATCAATAGGGGTTAAGACCCGCATAGGGCCCAGGCTGGGCAGGGGGATCCCACACATATACTCCAGGGACCTTGCAAAGATACTCGCAGACGCTGGCGAGGGCGTATATGACGGGTTCTGGGTCAATGCAGTAGACCCGCTCCACCCGGATATCTGGGATATATTCAACTCCATGTGCAGGGTTCTAGGCCGCAGATGCATGGGGGTACCGGTATGGGGCCTTGTAGCAATGGTGGGCAGGATAGCGCCCAGGACCTCCCCCCTCAAACTCTTCTACTCCCTGTTAAAGCGTAGATGCAGGTATATGACACGGCGCGTGAGGAACCTGGATTGGACGCCGCTGGAGGACCAGGCTAGAGGATACCTAGAGTGGCTCAAGGGCATTTGAGGCAAGCTCGCCTTTATTAGCCCGGTGGCGGGGCCCAATTCATTGGGGTGGCTATACTGAGCGAGGATAAGAGGCAGCCCGAGCTGAATATAGGTGTTGTAGGCCACGTGGACCACGGCAAGACGACGCTGGTCCAGGCCCTAACAGGGATCTGGACTATGAGGCATAGCGAGGAGATCAAGAGGGGGATGACCATCAAGCTGGGATACGCTGATGGAGAGGTGTGGGAGTGCGAGGGGTGCGGCTACCCTGAGAAGTATAGCCCGGAGCCTGTATGCGAGTGTAGCAGCGAAGCCACCCCCCGCCTCCTGAGGAGGGTCTCATACGTCGACGCCCCCGGACACGAGATCCTGATGGCCACGATGCTGAGCGGCGCTGCTTTGATGGACGGCGCGATACTGGTTGTCGCTGCCAACGAGCCATGCCCCCAGCCCCAGACTAGGGAGCACCTGGTGGCGCTGGAGATCATAGGTATAAGGAATATCGTGATCGTGCAGAATAAGGTGGATGTAGTCTCCCCGGAGAGGGCTAGGGAGAGTTATAGGGAGATTAAGAGGTTCGTCGAGGGGACGATAGCGGAGGAGGCCCCCGTGATACCTGTAAGCGCCCTTAAGAGGGCCAACATAGACGCGGTCCTGGCAGCGATACAGGAGTACATGCCAACGCCCCCAAGGGACCTGGAGAGCCCCCCACTCATGTTCATAGCAAGGAGCTTCGACGTCAACAAGCCTGGAACCCCCCCTGAGAGGCTCGTCGGCGGCGTAGTTGGAGGAGCCATTATGCATGGGGTATTCAGGGTGGGGGACGAGGTCGAGATAAAGCCTGGGCTAGCGGTCAAGAGGCCCGGGGGCAGGATCGAGTATGTACCGCTCTACACGAGGATCGAGAGCCTACGCTTCGGCAGGATCGAGGTGGAGGAGGCGAAGCCCGGGGGTCTAGTGGCTATAGGGACAAGCCTAGACCCATCGGTAACCAAGTCGGACAACCTGGTGGGCAATATAGTGGGGAGGCCTGGAGAGACGCCGCCGGTGCTCGACGAGGTCACCGTGGAATACAGCCTCCTAGAGAGGGTCGTGGGGATGAAGGAGGAGGTCAGGGTAGAGCCGATTAGGAGGGGAGAGATGCTGATGCTAACCGTGGGGACGGCGATAACCCTAGGCCTTGCAACGAGCGTCAGCAAGGATAGAGTGTCTATAAGGCTTAGGAGGCCCATAGTCGGCTGGGACGGGGCCAGGGTCGCTATCAGCAGGAGGATCCATGGGAGATGGAGGCTGGTAGGCTGGGGAGTGCTAAGAGAATAGTGATAATAGATACCAACACACTCCTCTACATGGCCCAGGGCCTCATACCACCCTCAACACTACTAGAGGAGGCGTATTACCCTAGGCTGGCCACGACGAGCAGGGTCATAGAGGAGCTGAACTATATAATCGGGAAGGGGAGGCCTCTCGATGCTAAGAGGGCTAGGACCGCTCTAGGATTAATAGAGAGGCTCGGGGTAGAGGTCCTCCCCTGGGATGGGGAGGGTGACGCCGATGACTCTATAGAATGGGTAGCAACCAACCTGAAGCATGCAGGCCACAGGGTCATGGTTGCAACGAGTGACAGGGAGCTCAGGGAAAGGCTACGGATGAAGGGCATACCAACAATATACTACAGGAGGTCCAGGGGAGGGGTGGAGGTGGAGTGGGATACTCCATGAACGGTAACCGGATATATAG
>JALWGG010000120.1 GCA_027013765.1 Acidilobaceae archaeon | reverse complement strand
GCATATAGGAGGGGCCTCGGAGGGCTGCTGGCCGACGGGGTAAACAGGGCGGTTGAGAAGGTTGGAGGGGGAGGGGAGTATGCGATCCACAGCAAGGGCCTAGAGCTTCCAGCATATGATGCTAGGGGCCTAAAGGGGATGGCCATAGGATACGCTGTCTCAAGCAGGGGCGGCGACCACCTAACAAGCGGGATGTATGCAGTAGAGCTAACCGGGAGCCTCTGGAGGTTCAGCGGCGTTGATAGGAGGAGCTATGATGGTAAGGGGGCCATGGTAAAGCAGATGGAGGACCTCATGGCATACTTCGACGACATGGGCATATGCAAGTTCAGCAGATACACGCTAACCCCGGAAAACACTGCCCCACTAGTAAACGCCCTAACCGGCTGGAAACTAGCCCCCGAGGACCTCTTAATGATGGGTGAAAGAACGGTTAACCTAGAACGCATAATAAACATCGCAATGGGCCTAAAACCAGGCGACGACTGGCTACCACAGAGGCTACTAAGGGACCCAATACCGGACGGGCCTAGCAGGGGCGAGGTTGTAGATGAGGACCTCCTCAAGAGGGGGATCACGGAGTACTACGCTGCAAGGGGCTGGAGCCGGGAAGGGGTACCATTGAGGGAGACCATACAATCCCTGGGACTCGAAGACCTACTGCCCGGGAGCTACGCGAGGCTACTAGCATGAATGTAGAGTAGCTGGATGCCAGCTGGGCTCTAGCGGGCTCTTTACAGGCACCTTAATTACCTGGACATATAGAACACTATCACGGGGGCGGCGGGCTGTGACGGTAGTTGTAGCAGGGCCTAGCAAGGCTAGCAGCGATATTGCAAGGGGTATCGCTGAGGCTATGGGCTCCAGGATGGTAACCGTTGAGTCGAAGAGGTTCCCCGACGGAGAGTCTTATGTGAGGATACCCGAGGACCTTGGGGGAGAGGATGTTATAGTGGTCCATACAATGGCCAGTCCCCAGGATAGGAGCGTTATGGAGCTGGCTATGCTTGTAGACGCTGCAAGGGGGCTGGGTGCGTCGAGGGTTATCGCGGTAGCTCCATACACGGCATATTCCAGGCAGGATACAAGGTTCCTGCCCGGGGAGCCCGTATCCATAGCGGTGGTCCTCAAGCTACTATACGCCTCGGGGAGCACGGGATTCGCCACAGTAGAGATCCACAAGGAGCACAGCCTACGCTATTATCCGGGCAAGGCAGTCAATGTAAGGCCATATACGTTCATGGCCAGGAGTATAGGGCTAGGCGGAGACCTACTAGTGCTAGCCCCGGACCAGGGTGCCATCCCAAGGGCTGAAGGGCTTGCCAGGAGTATTGACGCCGAGTATGACTACCTGGTTAAGCATAGGGATAGGGTCACGGGCGAGGTAGTCATAGAACCCAAGAATATAGATGTAGATGGCAGGGAGGTCCTCATTGTAGACGATATAATAAGCACTGGAGGGACCATAGCAAAAGCTGCAAAGAGCCTACTATCAATGGGGGCAAAGAGGGTTAATGTCATGGTCGCACACCTACTAGGGATCCCAGGCAGTATCGAGAGGATAGCATCATCCGGGGTCGAGAGGATCTATGCTGCATACACGCTGCCCAGGGTAGACGATCCCAGGGTATCATACATAGACGTGTCTAGCCTGATAGCCGGGGAGGTATCCCGTGGATTCAAGTTATAATACTATATTCCATGCAGGATCAAGAGGGGCGGTGGCACGACTTGAAGGGATGCGTTATAGACGTTGCCAGGAGGCATAGGAGTATAAGGAAGTATAGGGGGCCTGTAAAGGATGAGGACCTGGAGAAGATCATAGAGGCGGCGATAAGGGCTCCCACAGCCTGGAACCTCATGCCAGTCAGCATACAGGTTGTCACCGACAAGAGGCTACTAGAATTGATCGGGGAAGCAGTTGGAGGACAGGAGCACGTTAAGAATGCACCAGCATTTCTAGTCTTCAGTATAGACTATGCAAAGATAATCGAGGCAACACGAGCCACGGGCATAAACCCAAGCGAGCCTGGGCCCGGGCACTTCATGCCAGCCCTAATAGATGCCGGGATAATGGCTGGATGGGCTGGGCTTGCGGCAGAGAGCCTGGGATACGGGGTTGCATACATAGCTGTATACGGTAGCTCATGCAAGGTAGCAGATATACTAGGCCTCCCAAGCCTCGTGGTGCCAGTCGTGGGCATAGTCGTCGGGGTCCCTGGGGAGGACCCGCCAATCAGGCCAAGGCAGCCCAGGGAATCGGTTGTCGGAGTGAACGGCTATGGAGAGCCCCCGGATAGAAGGGGGGAGGGTGTTGCAAGCGTCTACGGGGCAAGGGCTCAGAGGCTATTTAATGCAGTCACAAGCCCCGGAGGCTACCTAGATAGGGTTGGAAGGAGCCTTATAGAGTGTATACGGGAGAGGGGGTATAGGATGTAAAATGTGATGATCCCAGGCGGAACTGACCAGCTGGGATGAGGACTTCAGCCTTAACTGATGCCTACCTGTCCAGCAATGTATTCTAGCTTTTCAATCACAGTCCCCCTAGTGTAGGGTGCTTTAACAAGGATCACAGTAGCATTATGCGTCCTAGCCCTATCCATAAGCCACTCCCCAGCCTTGGATACGGGGTTGCCGGAATCGTCTACAGTCACAAACGCGATACCGCCCCTTGAGAGAATCCTGTCAACAGCCTCTACCATCCCAGGCTCGATAGAGCCTCCATGCTCATGTCCATAGACCAGCACAAGCTCCACATCAACACCAAGCCACACAGCGGGATATTGCGAGGATGGGAGATCAACCACGCCAATCGAGCCATTCAAGGCCCCACGGAACCTGTCAACACCCCTAACCATATCGGCAAGCTGGGAGAGCTTCGACCTATACTCACTAGAGCACTCCGGCCTTAACCGTGACAACTCACCTACAACACTCCTCATCAGGACCATGTAATTATCGGGGTCATATATTGGATAATGGCTATTTACCGGGCCTCCGGGAATGTTGACTAGCTTAACACCATCAAGTTCTATCAAGTTAATCACGATCCCCCGAGCAAGCTCCTCCGCCTTCAAGTCAACCGGGGTATGGCCTCCGGTAACGATTAGATCGGCGTCCATAACCATCCTGGCCTCCTTGGGGCCTAGCTGGAGCTCGTGAGGGTCCGTGCCTGGAGGATATATGCTAACAACCCGATCTCCTGTACACGAAAGAAGGGAAAGGTCCTCGTCTAGGCTGGGAAACGTGGTGACTATGAGGAGCCCGCCTCCACTGCCGGCAGTGTTTGCTGTATACTCAACAATACCATACCTATAGATGAATACAAAGACTAGGAGCATTAATAGCCCGACAACTGCTAAGCCCCTACCACGCACTGTGCACACCCATACTACCCATATTATAGCTTAGAGGTTGAACCGAGGTTATATGCACATAACTAGGATTAACGGTTCCATATACCTTATAACCGTGCATAGTATAATATAGTAATCCGTGGAAACGTGCATGAGGTAGCCGAGATATGAAGCTGGTGCTAGACAACGTGACAGTAGACTACAACGGCTACACAGCACTACGTAACGTGTCCCTCACACTGACAGGACCTGGGCTATACCAGGTCATAGGCCCCAACGGGGCCGGAAAGACTACAATGCTAAAGGTGATCCTAGGACTCGTGAAGCCAGTCAAGGGGCGTGTACTAGTGGATGGTGTAGAAGTGACTGGCTCCCCTGGAAGGGCTGGCAGGTTCATAGGCTATGTCCCACAGAACCCGGGAGCCCCCCAACTGAGTCCAATGACGGTGATAGAATTCATAGAGGCTAGCCTAGAGATGAGGGGGGTTAGGAGGCCCAGGACCCATGCCGTGAAGGCGCTTAATAGCGTGGGCGTCGGCAGGGAATATTATGATTATAGGCTATGGGAGCTCAGCGGAGGGATACTTCAGAGGGTCTACATAGCCCGTGCACTAGCACCTAACCCCCCAATACTGGTGATGGATGAGCCGCTAGCCAATATAGACCCATCGGGGAGGCTTGAAATAGCCCAGCTCATATCAAGGATCTCCAAGGATAAGCTAGTAGTAACCACTAGCCATGACCCGAACCTGCTATTGTCAAGCACCAAGGCTATAATAATAGTGAATAGGGAGGTAATCGCTGTAGGGCCGCCTAGGGAGGTGATGAGGAGGGAGGTCCTCGCCAGGGTGTATGGTGGATCAGTTGTAGAGGGCATAGTTCTAGCCGGGGAGGGGGGTGCACACGGATGAGGATCCAGGCAATAATAGCGTTCACGGTAATCCTCTCAGCAATAATAACGGGTACAAGCGCCTACCCATGGGAGTGGACTGCAACAATGCTTGGTGCAGGACTAGCCTATGGGGCCTTAAGCCCGCTACTCCACTCGCGCAGGCTATTATTCATAGCTGGTGCGGCCCCCCATGCAGCACTAGCAGCGGCCTCCCTGGGAGTCGTTGCCGGGGGGCTACTCGGGGTTGACCACAATATTGCATCAATGCTTATAGGATTCCTAATGATCTACAGCGCTGGATACGCGGCCTATAAGGGTATGGACCCGGATGTGGCAGCGGCCCTGCTAGCAGGATTTACGGCTAGCCTCAGCATAATCGGGTTATACATTGCTTCCAGGATGGGGCTACAGTTGTCGGGTGTGATACTTGGAGACCCACTCCTAGCATCTAGTATTGAAGCGTTGGCAGTCCTAGTTATAGGCGTGATAATCTTCCTAGCCTCACTCCTAATAGCAAGGAAGGCGGCATATATTGGTGTGGATAGGGACGATGCATTGATAAGCGGGTCGCGCGTATGGCTGTATGACCTAGTACTGTACAGTATTATAGCCGTCTCCACGGTAGGTCTCATAACCGTAGTTGGATTCATACTAGAACACGTTCTATTATTGATACCCGGGGCCCTGATACTACCATTTGTAAGGGGGTCCAGGGTGATGGTGCTTACTGGAGGCGTGATCGGGGCAGGATTCAGCCTCGCCGGGCTAATGGCTAGCACAACCCTATCCATACCACCTGCAGCGGCAACGGGCCTTCTTATGATGGCTGGATACGGGGTTGCATTGTATAGGAGTGGGGTGTGGAGGGGTGGCTAGGAGGAGGTTTGGGATAAGCCTGCCCCAGGACCTGGCCGAGGGCCTGGATATATTGAGTGCAAGGCTGGGGGTTGATAGGAGTAGCATAGTGGAGCGTGCAGTGAGGTCCTTCCTAGAGGACTACAGCCACCTGATGGTGCCCCATACATGTAGCGGTATAATGGTTCTTGCCTGTCAGGACGGGGCTGAGTCTAGGATTGCCGAGCTCATGGAGGAGTACAGGGATATAACGAGGGCAAGGTTTCATACGCACGCTGAGGCTAAGTGTATAGAGGCTATAATACTGCATGGGGATGCGGACAGGATCAGTTTGCTCCACAAGGAGGTTGAGAAGGCTGGGTGTAGGGCCAGGTACATACCTCTACCCTGATCGGCCAACTAATCTATCCAAACCATACCTGGAGCACACACTGCATACCGGCGTGGAGCTGTAGCCCCCGCATATGCGGCAAATAGTTCCACGCCTCCCGGCGGCCCCGGCCAGCAGGTCTATGGTCTTTGAGGAGCTATACACTAGCTCCGGCCTGTTACTGGCAACCCTCTTGAATAGCCTGCCAGCTGCAAGGTTAACTCTGCACCGGGGGACGGCGTCAGCGCCAATGAGGAAGCTGTAGGCTGATGCAGCCTCGGCCTCAATGCTAGACAGGCCTGCTATCATTGGCACAAGCCCGCTCCACCTATCCAATGCCTCGCTCCAGTACCACCACTCCCCGAGTAGGGCCTCAAGCCCTGCCATTGCTAGGTGGCTCCTTGTGTAGGGGAGGATCACGGCGTTTACACCGTGCATCCTTGCGGCGGCCCCAGCTAGCCCCCTATCGAGCCTCATACACTCTACCAGTCCCGCCTCCTTGACCCGTGGCGCCTCTACGCGGATTACTTCCCCTAGCCTGCTGACTAGGCGTTGTGTATCATCGCTTAACTCCACGTTGTCCATGTGTAGTATCTTAATGGTTGAACCATAGCTCTTTTCTACCCTATAGACGAGGTCTGCAAGGGCTATCGAGTGTAGGGGGGCTATGGGTGATATTAGCACGCCGACAACTTGTCTAGGCTTTAATAGTCCAGGAGCCCCTAGACTCTTCTTAATCGCCTTCAGTAGCTGTTTCCTGAGGCAGGGCATGCATAGCCTATCCCCGCTGAACCTCCTATAATATACTGCTGGCCTCTTCTTGCAGACGCTGCATACCGCCATTAATGGTCCTAATCGGCTGTATGACTCTTCACGGTATAAATAGAAGCATCCAATCGAAAGGTTTATATAGAAGTGGCTGTAACTTGTTTCACCGGAGGCTGAAGTGGAGCAGGTGACATGAGATGGCGGTTGCAGGAGTCCCCGTATTAATACTAAAGGAGGGAACCCAGAGGACCTATGGTAGAGAGGCCCTAAGGAACAACATACTAGCAGCAAAGGTAATGGCTGAACTCCTCAAGACAAGCCTAGGCCCAAGGGGCCTAGACAAGATGCTAGTAGACGCCTTCGGAGACATTGTAGTCACCAACGATGGAGCCACCATTGTAAAGGAGATGGAGGTCCAGCACCCAGCTGCAAAGCTGCTAGTAGAGGTGGCAAAGGCACAGGATGCAGAGGTAGGCGATGGGACTACTAGCGTTGTAGTACTGGCAGGGACCCTCCTAGAGAAGGCTGAGAAGCTACTAGACGAGAACATACATCCAAGCATAATAATGAGCGGCTACACAAAGGCACAGGCAAAGGCGCTCGAAATCCTAGAAAACGTGGCCGTCCCCGTGGATGTAGAGAACGAGGCAGAGCTAAGGAAGATCGTCGATACAACAATCTCAAGCAAGTACACGGGCCACGGGCCCGAGAAGCAGAAGATCATGGACATGGTAGTGGAGGCCATAAAGATCATAGCGGAGAAGAAGAGCGATGGAGGCTACAAGGTAGACCTGGACCTAGTGAAGATCGAGAAGAAGAAGGGCGGGAGCCTGCTAGACTCAAGGCTGATAAGGGGAGTAGTCCTAGACAAGGAGGTAGTCCACCCAGGCATGCCTAAGAGGGTGGAGAACGCCAAGATCCTTGTACTAGACGCGCCCCTAGAGATCCAGAAGCCAGACATAACAACCAAGATAAGGGTGACCGACATAGAGCAGCTAGACAGGTTCCTAGAGGAGGAGACGAGGCTACTCAAGGACATGGTCGAGAAGATTGCTGCTACTGGTGCTAGTGTTGTTATTACTCAGAAGGGTATTGATGATGTTGCTCAGCATTTCCTGGCTAAGAAGGGTATTCTGGCTGTTAGGAGGGTTAAGAGGAGCGACATAGAGAAGGTGGCAAGAGCAACAGGAGCAAAAATAGTGACAAGCCTCAGGGACCTAAAGCCAGAGTACCTGGGTGAGGCGGAGCTAGTAGAGGAGAGGAAAGTAGGAGAAGACAAAATGGTATTCATAGAAGGAGCAAAGAACCCAAGAAGCGTAACAATACTCCTGAGGGGAGCAAACGACATGCTACTAGACGAGGCTGAGAGGAACATAATGGACGCGCTACACAGCCTCAGGAACATACTAAGGGAGCCAAAGATAGTAGGCGGCGGGGGAGCAGCGGAGATAGAGCTCGCAGAGAAGCTGAGGGACTACGCAAGGACCGTAGGGGGCAAGGAGCAGATGGCTATAGAGGCATACGCGGAGGCGCTGGAAGTCATACCAACAGTACTAGCAGAGAGCGCCGGAATGGATGCACTAGACACGATACTACAGCTTAGGACGCTACACAACAAGGGCTTCAAGAATGCAGGCATAAACGTGCTAGAGGGCAAGATAGAGGAGGACATGACCAGGATAAACGTGTATGAGCCGCTACTAGTCAAGAAGCAGGTGATCAAGAGCGCCAGCGAGGCCGCTATAAGCATACTAAAGATAGACGACGTAATAGCGGCAGCCCCGCCAAAGAAGGAGAAGAAGGGCAAAGAGGAGGAAGAAGAGGAAGGGGAGAAGCCAAGCTTTAACTTCTAACCCTGAATAATTTTTCCCAAACACGCTTCCACACTTAACACTTAATCTATCCAGTGTCATTGTATGTACCCACGATATATGTATTAAAATTAGGATATACACGGTTCTAGCTAGAAACGGTCCTTGGGTGTATGGCTAGATGGAGAAGTGGCTGGTATACTCGATGACAACGCTAATCCTATGGGGCATATGGGGGATCCTGCTTAAGAAGGCGTCAGAAGGGCTAGAATGGTTCCAGGTATACGTGTTTGCAAACACAGCCATAGTATTAATGGTTGTCATAGTCGCAACAGCATATAGAGGCGAAATGATGAACTACAATAACAGGATATACCTGCCCATAGCATTCGTCTCAGGCCTGGTAGGAACCCTAGGCTACATATTCCTAATTAAGTCCCTGGAAGCGGGCGGCGAGGCATCGGTTGTGATACCACTGACATCGCTATACCCGCTACTCACCGCGCTATTCTCGGTCTATTTGCTGGGCGAGGAGTTAACGATCAGGAGGATCTACGGGATCCTGCTTGCTGTGCTAGCAATAATACTCCTCTCAGCCGAGTAGTGGTAATACTATTAAATCCTTCTACAGCAATAATCGGGCTATGCGGGGATAATAGTTGAAGGAGGGCACAGTTTATCCAAGGATTATCGAAGAGGTGGAGATAGGCCCCCCATACCTGACGAAGTATGAGAGGGCTAGGATAATTGGGGTGAGGACCCTACAGCTCAATTATGGAGCCCCACCCCTAGTCCCTATAGAGAAGCTCGGCACTTCGAACACGCTTGAGATAGCCAGGTATGAGGTCGACAATGGGATATTACCTGTATCAGTATACAGGTATATAGAGGGTGGTAAAAGCCAGTCAATACCCCTCAGGATATTAGTAGAGGCTGGGAGGAAGCTTGGAACCTATAACCAGTGACTCCGCGAGTCCTCAGGTCATGGAGTGTATGAGAAAGGTAGAGGAGTACTATGAGATTGTATCATCCGAAAGGTACTCGTGGGGGGCCGAAATAATACTAGGGGCCCCGAGAAGGGTGTCCAGAGGCTATAAGGAGGCCCTATATAGGGACCTTGTTAGGAGGGGATGCAAGCCCTTCATGAGACCCACAGAGAAGGGGCTGACGCTCAGGATTGTAACGGATAAGGATAGAGGGCAGGCCCTGCTCAAGGGCGCGTTACTAGCTGCGGCAACCATAGTAACGGTATACCTCTCTGGGGAGTGGCTGGCATCAGCTCCGGGCCCCCGGGGAGCCGGGTTCTCGTGGAGCCCATACGGCTACCTGGTAGGATTACTACTACCACTCATAATACATGAGCTAGGCCACTGGAGCGTGATGAGGAGGTATAATGTACCGTCGAGCATACCCTACCTAATACCAGCACCCCCCCTCCAGATGGGCTTCCTAGGCACGCTGGGTGCAGTGATAAATCTTAGATGGCTCCCCCCATCAAGAGACTCGCTAGCCCTAATGGCTGTCATGGGCCCACTAGCCGGGTTTATTGCATCAATACCCTTCACTATAATAGGGATCAAGGCGTCAATACTTGAGCCGAGTAGCGCTGTTCCAGGCGCGGCGCAGCTTAATCTAGCACCCGCAGCGTTCATAATACTGGCTAGTATTTATGCTCCTGAGGGTGGAGGGGTGCTACTGCTTAGCCCCCTGGCATATGCAAGCTACGTGGTGCTGCTTGTAACATTCCTAAACCTTATCCCAGTGGCGATGCTTGACGGGGGCCATATTATTAGGAGTGCAGTCGGCGAGAGGACCCACAGGGCGATATCCCAGGCCTCTATCCTGGTCCTACTCATAGCCTCAATGTTTTATCCTGCATTCTTCATGTTCGCACTCCTAGCAATGGTCATATACTTCCTCGCGCGGGGCAGGCACCCGGGCCCCGCGATGGATGAGGGTGGCATGGGGCCTCTTGGAGTATTCTCGATTATAGTATATGGGGTGCTCCTAGCATTAACAGTGCCTATACCAGTGTAGGGTTGGTGCACGGTGGGGAGGAGCGGCTCCTGCAGGCCCGGGCGGGGCTATACGGTTATAGTAGCTGAAAAGCCTAAGGCTGCGGAGAAGATCGCCTGGGCCCTGGGCAGGCCTGTGAAGTGCAGATTATATGGAGTGCCATACTGGGTTTTGAGGGTTAATGGCTCAAGCATAGTGGTCGCACCTAGCGCAGGGCACCTCTACGGCACGTATACCAGCCAGAGGGGGTTCCCGGTCTATACATACTACTGGGCCCCCATTTGGGAGCATGATAGGAGTGCAGGGTACCTGAAGAAGTTCTACCTGATGCTAGCAAGCATACTACCCAAGGCTGGAGTATACATCAATGCATGCGACTATGACACTGAAGGCAGCCTGATAGGGTACATGATTATAGAGAGGCTAGGAGACGTTAGGAGAGCGTATAGGATGAAGTTTTCAAGCCTAGGCAGGGAGGAGCTGAGGAGGTCCTACAGGAACCTACAGCCCCTAGACATGGAGATGGTTGAGGCTGGCAGGACCAGGCACGAGCTAGACTGGCTATGGGGCATAAACCTATCCCGGGCCCTGATGTATGCCCTCTCAAGGTTCTCCGGTGCAAGGGTGTCATTAAGCGCTGGAAGGGTACAGAGCCCGACCCTAGTCGAGGCCAAGAATAGGTGGGTTGAGAGGAGCCTACACGTGCCCAAGCCTAGTTTCACACTAGAAATAATACTAGATAAGGACGGTACCAAGTTCAAGGCAACCCCATTAGGCTGGAAGCCTAAGACCAGGCTGGAGGCCGTCGAGCATGCAAGAAGAATCAGAAAGCTAGGCAGGATGAAGGTTAAGGCAGTTAGAGGCTCTAGGGCAGCCATGAACCCACCGCCAGCATTCAACCTGGGAGACCTCCAGGCAGAGGCGTCGAGGCTGTATGGCTACTCTCCTGCAAAGACCCAGAGCCTAGCTGAGGACCTCTACCTAGAGGGCCTGATAAGCTATCCAAGGACCAACAGCCAGAAGCTCCCCCCAGCTATAGGATACAATAGGATACTGAACAGTCTAAGGATGGGCCCATACTCTGGGCTTGTATCGAGGCTACTAGCCGAAACCCGGGGTGTGCTCAAGCCGGTTCAGGGGAGGAAGGACGACCCTGCACACCCAGCAATACACCCTACGGGAGAATCCCCCAAGGGGCTAGATAGGGATCATGGAAGGATCTATGACCTGGTGGTTAGAAGATTCCTGGCAGCATTCGCTGGCAAAGCAGTTATAGCCAAGACCAGTGTTGTACTCGTGGACGACGATGGATACCAGTACTCCGCGAGCGGTGTCGGTATAGTTGTCGAGGGATGGCTGCACTACTATCCCTATGCGAAGCCCCGCGGGGACCAGCTGCCAAGCCTATCGCCAGGAGAGTATGTTGAGGTATCAGCAGCTAAGGCTAATACAATATGGAGCAAGCCCCAGGCGAGCCTGTCAAAGATAGAATTGCTAAAGTGGATGGAGAAGGTGAATATAGGAACTGAGGCAACCAGGAGCAGGATCATAGAGACCCTCTTCAAGAGGGGCTACTTAAAGAATAGCCCCGAGGTCCAGGTAACAGAGCTGGGGCTGACGGTTGCAGCGATCATAGAAGAGTTATTTCCCCAGCTATCATCACCAAGCCTAACCAGGTACTTCGAGGAGAAGCTTGAAGAGGTCAGGACAGGTAGAACCACTAGGGAGAAGGTGATCAGGGAGGCGATAGCAACGATAGACGAGTTATTGAATGTATACAGGGAGAGGCTAGATAATGTAGGATCCAGCCTTTCACAAGCCCTGGGATTAAGCAGGCCAAGAGTCAAGTGCATGGTATGCGATAGAGAGGGCAGGGAATGCAATGGCTATGTACTATGTAAATACCACTGCATGGCCCTAATCAGGCTGAGGAGGGAGCTAGCCGGGATAGCGGATGCAATGGGTAAGAGCGAACAAGAGCTCCTCAAATGGATCTCATCAACAAGATACGCCGGGACGTGGGTGAGGGACGTTGCAAGACTCCTCAGGGAGAAACCTACCCCTTATAGAGGATCGTGAGCCCCCCGACATAGGGTATCTTTACCGGGTTAACCCCGCCCACAGAGATCACGGTACCCACAATCCTATCCTCCGGTACACCATATGCAGTGAACGGCCCCACCCTCTGAGGCTTCTTACACACGTCGGGGTAGCCGAAGTCTGGTACAGCATTATTGTCACCCTTAATAATATAGCACTTAACCCCCTTATACTCGTAAATCGCTATGACCCTATGGATAATGTATCTACCGCTTTTATCGGTATAGACGACTATAGAGCCCACCGAGGGCTCACTCCTCTTATCAAGGAATACTAGATCCCCGGTATGCAGT
>JALWGG010000119.1:2290-3951 GCA_027013765.1 Acidilobaceae archaeon | reverse complement strand
TCTTTCTTTCTATCAAAAACTCTACCTGCTCTCTCGTCATTCCAGAGCTGCCATGATTCTCCATCTTTATTACAGGTCTTCCGGACGGGTCATACTCTATTCTTGCATCCTCTGTAGCCAGGCTCACCTGGGCTTTTACACCTATCTTTTCTAGCTCCCTCTGTATCGATAATGCGCAATTGGCACAGTGCATTCCTACGATCTTTATTAGTTCCTCCTTCTTTGTTGAGAGCCTCATTTTTTGGCTCATCAAGAGACACCTCTACTATATATCCTAGCCTTGCTCTACTCTCTTTCTCTAAGCTCCCTCCTTAGGTATTCCACTTCTTCACGTAGCCTCCTCAGCTCCTCCGCTTGGAGTGTTTGCTGTGGCGCCCTGACCGCGTTTACTATTACATATACTACTGCAAGTATTAGTATAATGAATAGGAACATCCAGAGTATCCCTATGAATCCTCCCATGAATCCTGCTCCCATCATGCATGGACACCATCCATAGTTATCTCCCTGTATTGTGTTGTTTACAGCATCTAGTGCCTCGCCGTGCATTAAGGTTATCCAATGCAACACGTATTCTATGGGTACCACTGTTTACACGCTCCACGTTTCGCACCGGTTTTAGTAGGACGCTTGAATACTTAAAAAATTTTTGTTTTATCTATGCCTCCCGTGCCAGCCACCTCTATGCATGGGCATTTCACTCCACATGTCATGCATTATAAGATCCCTCGCCACCACAATGTTATCCTTAACAAGATACCCTCTAACCGTGACTTTATGCCCCGTCATCATCGAGACCCTGAATTCCTCCATAACACCCTTGCCAACTAACTCATCGGCTATCTCATTAACAGTTTTTCTCCCCAATACAACTTTATATACTGTTCCATTACTATCTATTAATATAAATGGTAAATGCTTTCCCGACACATTTATGAGCCCATGGGAAACAATTACACCCTCAACTGTGACATATTCTTTAAGGTTACCAACACTGGCTATACTAACTGCGAACCCTGGTAGCTGTTCTCTATTGTCCTCTACTATGCTTATACTTTCATCGGGTTCTAGAGGATACACTGCATACACCACTATCCCGGTTACTGCTGAGAGGAGTATTGTAAAAAATAGTAACTTTTTAGGGTTCATTCCGTGCACCTAGACCTAGTTCTTTAGGTCATAGAGCATTGGAGTCATGTATGTATCCACGCCATCTATAGTTATACCCAGTGCTGGAGTCACCTTCTTGATACCAACACCAATGACAGATACAGATACATTCTCGCCAGCATCTATCCTATCATCTATCTGCTCAAATAGCCACACGCCACTTGTCAGGTACCCTGTATCCACGTCTATGTAGGTGCCTAGTATCTTCACCGTTATAGTCTCTCCATCATCTGTCTCCACAACTATTAGGTTCCCCCTATCTATAGTTTCGACTACTGTGCCGTTTATGCTCTCAAGCGCCACATTTCCCCTCCTAAACTGGTTGTACATTTCTTCAATATCATGCATTGGCATGTCATCCTCGTCGCACATTGCATAGCCTTCTCCATGCTCGCCGTTACCCATATTCATCATTGGTCCCATAGCATTACCCATGGCATCATTGTGGTAACCATTAACATTGGTTGCTTGTCTGGGCTGGTATATATGGT
>JALWGG010000119.1:0-2280 GCA_027013765.1 Acidilobaceae archaeon | reverse complement strand
ATATATGGTCGTTCATTGCATACACTCCAACCCCTATTAGGGTCACGAGGGCGAATATCCCGATTATCGCGAGCGTCTTCACTCCGATGCACCTCCTTATTTCCTTGTAATTAGTATGCCCAACCCACTGCTTATAAGGTAGACTCACTTTAAGTGAGTACCCGCTTTTATTTGCATGTAGGAAGCATTCTACATTGAGGGATGAATGTGTGGTAAACCCCGATAAGGCCATACTAGCGTTTATCGAGCTTGTTTCAATGATAGCATTCACAATAATATCGCTTCGTCTCTATCGATTGTATAGGCTTCTCAAATCAATTAATATTCTACGCGGTGCCGTATGCTTCTCACTGCTTTCAATGTCACAAGCCTTAATGGCGTTTTCCGTCGTCTCAGATAATCCGAGGACTGCAATGGCGTTGTACGCGTCCTCCTCTGTACTAGCGGCGGGCGGGCTCTACAGTTTAGCGGCTCCACATCAAGGCAATTATGGCTTTATAACCGTGGGTGGATTGAAGCTTGGTATATCTGTACTAGACTATGTTGCTGGGATGCTTGGGCTTGCGGCATCCTATAATTCCAGGGGTGTTGCTAGGATCTTTTTGGCTGTTATAGGGTTCTCATATATGGTGAGAGGCGCCTCTCTTATAGCGAACATGACGGGGGTCATGCAGGGCTATGTGGCTTTACTAGTGCTTGGTGAGATCGTTAGGGCCACATCAGCCGCTGTCTTCTCATTATTCTATGCGTCTCCGGGGCATGGGAGTGGTGCCGAGGAAGAGGACTAGGCTTGAGATAGTAGAGGCTATACTAGAGTACCTTGTTAACTCTGGGGGAGAGGCTCCTGCAACCAGGGTTGCTACTGCCAATGGCCTCGCCTATGACAGGCTCATGTCCCTAGTCGAGGACCTCCAGGGCAAGGGGATCCTCCTCGTTAATAGTGTGGAGGGGCGTAAGATCCTGGTAGTGACGTCTAGAGGGTTAGAGTTGTTGAGTGAGTTGAGGAGGCTCAGGAGGGTTATCCGGGATTTTGGCCTAGACTTTTAGGTTTACAGTTGCCTTGCCAGCCTAGTTAGTATATCCACTATACCCCCTATTAGTTCCTCTCTTGAAATTGGTACCTGCCTGGATTCCAGCTTTACAGGCTCTATGGGCGGGTTCCTTATCATCACAGGGTCTAGGGCTTCTCTCGACTCTATACACTCTCCAAAGTCTATGTTAATGCCTAGCAGACGTGCAACAAGCTCTTCACTCTTGCTCGCATGGCCGAGGTCCGCCCCTATCAGCCTCCAGTAGTTGATCACTGCGACGATGGCGTCCTTCCCCAGGACCCATTCCCTGGCTATCGATTCCAGCATGCCCGCGTTACCTCCATGCCCGTTCAATATTGCGATCCTCCTGAAGCCGGTCCTGTATAGGCTATCTAGTATATCGGTTATGAGGCCTGTGAAGGTGGCTAGGGATAGGGTTATAGTGCCTGGCACTCTACCCCATTCGGGGGAGTATCCATAGTAGATTGCTGGTAGGACCGTGCATTTTACCCCCGAAGCCCTCCTGCAACCCTCTCTAGCTAGGGCCTCTGCTATGATTGCATCCGTGCCTAGTGGCCCCTGGCAGTGCTGTTCTATACTACCTACCGGTATGACTGCTACCGTGTCCCTAGAATCCTTCCTAACCTCCATACTACTGTTTAGCACGTATTCTAGCTGCATCTAGCACCTACACCCTCTAGAGCCTTCTCCAGGGCCCTCCTGGGGTCGCTACTCTTAGTTATTGCAGATCCTATTATTATTATGTCTGCACCAGCCTCTGCCAGCATCCTTGCCTCTCCCGGCTTTATGCCTCCAGCAACTGCCAATACAGCATCTACCTCCCTCCTAACACTCCTTACAAGGTCTAGCCTGGAGCTAGCCGTCAGGCCCAGCTTCTTCTGCACATCGATCCCTACATGGAGTAGTATAACGTGTACACCCATCTCATCCAGCCTTCTAGCCCTAGAGACCGGGTCTGGATGGTCTATCAAATCAGCATATAATGTTATACCATCCTCTTCAGCCTTACTTAATGCACTCATAATCGTCTCATCCGATGCCAGTGATAGGACCGTGGTTGCATCGGCCCCATAAGCCTTTGCAAGTCCAACCTCCAGCGCTCCCGTATCCATGGTCTTCATGTCAGCTACAACCGGGTGGCCGCCTGGAAGTGCTTTTAGGAGTGTCACTGATTCTAGTCCATATGCCTTTATCAGGGGCGTGCCAGCCTCTAGGACAAGCCTATCAC
>JALWGG010000118.1:971-3953 GCA_027013765.1 Acidilobaceae archaeon | reverse complement strand
CCTGTATAAGGGGCGACGGCTGGATAATCTACGTGGGCGAGGTCCATGAGAGGGAGTGGATAGTAAATTGCATTCGATCACTAGTCAACGCCCTAAAGGATAGGATAGGCTTCATAGGGATGGAACACTTCAACTACACCCAACAACCACTACTAGACTCCTGGCTAAGAGGATCCATAGGATGGGGGGAGCTTGTTGAAGAGTATAGGAGTGGGGATGAGGGGTTCAACCTTACAATCTACAAGCCCCTGCTAGAAGATGCGAGGAGCCTCGGGATACCAGTGGTAGGCCTCATGCCCCCCAGGAGGCATGCATCACTAATCGCCCATAAGGGGCTGGAGGCCCTATACCAGGAGGCGGAACCGCCGGTAGACCCTGGGGAGGTCCTCAGGGAGTATAGGGGATACAAGGACAGGTTCCTATCACTAATACCACGCCAAGACCCCATGGCTAGGCTAGACCCCCGACGCCTCCTACTAGCCCAGGCCTATAAGGATACGGTGATGGCATACAACGCCCTGAAAGCCCTTAAGAGGTATGGTAATGGAGTCGTTGTCACCGGCTGGGCCCACGTGGAGCATAACGGGACCGTGCCCACCCGTGCCAAGGCCCTGGACCCGGGGCATAGATATATGGTTCTGACCTCTAGGGAATCCGGGTTAAACGATGCGTCTAGAGAGCTTGAGGGGGTTAGGGAGGTGCTGCTGGCCAGCTACCTACTCCTCCCCCCCACTCCAGTTCATTAGCACCTTCTCAACCCTATACCCGTCAAGCCTGTTTATGAACGTCAACCTGTCGTCAACGAATACTAGGAAGTAGGAGCTCTTATACTCTGGATGGTCCTTCTCGATCCTATCCAGCAGCGGGGGCGGCCAGAACATGCCCCTAACATCCCCCGGCCTGGCCCAGACGAATTCTAGGCCCTGGAAGCTGCTCCTAGGCTCCCCCTTATGAGTGCATAGGAAGTAGAAGAGGACCTCGTGCCTTGAGAACCCCTTCTTGACGTATATGACCTCTACAACGTATACAAGCCTGAGAGGGTTGACCTCTATACCAGCCTCCTCCCTGAGCTCCCTGACAGCGCAGAATGGTATGGTCTCCCCCCATTCTAGCCTTCCACCGGGTATTGAGAATACCCCGTTCCCCTCCCTCTGCATCAGTATCCTACCACGGGAGTCAACCACTATGCACCTGCTCCTGACTAGTACAGGCTTCCTCCTCTTATGCCTGAACCCTTGATACACACCCACCATCTGCCCCCATTGTAATACATCCTATTCCACCTTAAAACGGGCTAGCCCAGAACCTAGATTCACGGGGTGCAGCATAGTTGAGCCTGATGCTTAGGATACTAGAGGTGCTGAAGACGAGCGGCCCCCTGGGCCCCGGTGACGTGGCCCAGAGGATTGGAGCCCCCAGGTATAGAGTGTTATCAACCTTCCACTGCCTCAAGGACCTTGGATTAATCGAGGAGGTATACTCTAAAGGCAGTTACAAGATATACACGATAACACTAGTCGGGAGGACCGTTATAGAGGAGGCTGAGAAGGGAGGGAGCATACAGTCAATACTTGAAAAGGCAGTGCTAGGGGTGAGCGGGGGCAGTGAGGCAGACGCTCAGATATCATCAGGTATATAGGGGGGCTTCTCGACAAGGTTTATAACAGGGATCGAGACCCACCCAGTCCTAGTCCTGTCAGATAACTCAACCCTCTCGCCAGTCTCGTCAGCCCTTGCAAGTATATAGCGCACGCTAGCAGGCTCCTCACCCCTATGAATATAGTAATAGACTATCGGCACACCATAATACTTGTAGTAATCCTTATAGATAGTCTGCACCATATACACACTACCACTCGAACCAGGAAACCTATAAACGGGCATTATGAACATCCTAGCGGCAAGCGTCGACGCAAGCCTAGCTATATCCCCCAAACTATCAACCCGGATCGCGACAGCATTCTCTAACCCATCCAATACACCACACCAACAAGATAGTATAGGGCATAACATTTTATAAGCCCCATTATAAGGGGAAAACTTAACTGGAGCGGGGGTGCCCGAGCCTGGTCAAAGGGGTCGGGCTTAGGACCCGATGGCGTAGGCCTGCGTGGGTTCAAATCCCACCCCCCGCACCACCTAACGCCTTCTGCACCGACGTTGATCTCTTCTAGAATCTTCCTAACTGGTATGTGGGCCATCTATACTATACCAGCGGGGTGCCGTTAACCAGCATCGGGGAAAATAGACAGGAAGCTACTTAGGCAGAAATACCAGAGGGGTCCGAGGGTCAGCAGTAATACGGTCTGTGCCTTTATAAACTTTTGTAAAAATATACTATTATTATTGATGCCGCGGTAAGCGCCACACTATGGCACTATGCATGATTCCATGCTATAGTAGGTGTCTCCTAGGGCATGGGGGTTACATAATATTCTTCAGCATCTACTATATTCCAGTGGTGCATACGTTATGGGTCAACCTCTAGAACCCTATAGGATCAAAGTTGTAGAACCTCTCAGGCTTCTAAGCCGTAGAGAGAGGCTTGAAAGGCTCGAAATGGCGTGGTGGAACGTATTCCGCCTAAGAGCGGAGGACATATATATAGACCTTCTAACGGATAGCGGCACGGGAGCGCTGAGCGCTGCTCAGCTAGCCGCCCTAATGCTGGGAGACGAGTCCTACGCTGGGTCTAGGAGTTGGTACAGGTTCGAGGATGCAGTTAAGGAGTTATTAGGAGACGTTTTTGTGTTACCCGTGCACCAGGGAAGGGCTGGAGAGAGGATACTGTACACCACGCTGATGAGGAGGCGAAACGCGGGGATAGTCCCAGCTAATACGCATTTCGACACAGGCAGGGCCGTGATCCTCAACCACGGGGGTGAACCAGTAGACCTCCCGCTACCCGGATCCTTGACTAGAGGCGATTTAAGCTTCCGTGGAGACATAGACATAGGAGCCCTCAAGAGGCTGATAAGGGAG
>JALWGG010000118.1:0-961 GCA_027013765.1 Acidilobaceae archaeon | reverse complement strand
GATAAAATAGCATTCATACTACTAGTCCTGACTAACAATACCATGGCTGGCCAGCCGGTGTCAATGGACAATATAAAGGAGACCCGCAGGGTAGCTGATGAGTATGGCATACCCTTAGTCTTCGATATATCCAGATTCGCTGAGAACGCATACCTAGTCAAGGAGCTAGACCCCCATTACCGGGATAAGAGCCTCCGGGAAGTGGCCATGGAGATGCTTAGCTATGCAGACCACTACATGATGAGTGCCAAGAAAGACGGCCTATCCCACATAGGGGGCTTCATAGCCACACGAAGCGAGGACCTATACCAGGAGCTTGCTGCCCGCGTGGTATTAGAGGAGGGTTATATCACCTATGGCGGCTTGGCTGGCAGGGACCTAGAGGTCATAGCTGTAGGTCTACGAGAGGCCCTAGATGAAGACTACATGCGGCACAGGATAAGCCAGGTCCGCTACCTTGCAGAGAGGCTAAGAGAACAGGGGGTCCCAGTAGTCTATCCGCCAGGTGGCCATGCAGTATATGTTAATGTGCTAGAGGCACTACCGGAGATGCCCAGAAGCCAATATCCTGCAGATGCCCTAGCAGCGGCACTCTACCTGGAATCAGGGGTAAGGGCAGTAGGCCTCGGAGCCTTAGCCTTTGCCCGGAAGGTAAACGGGAAAACCATATACCCGGAGCAGGAGCTTCTTAGGCTTGCAGTGCCACGCCGAGTATATACAGCCACACAGTTAGACTATGTGGCAGAGAGTCTAGCTAGACTCCTAGAGGACAGGTCCAGAATAAAGGGACTACGGCTGGTCTGGGAACCTCCTGTCGAAGGTGTTAGGCATTTCCTAGCTAAACTAGTCCCTGTATAAGCCGCTTGGCTTTGATAGTTCATTTAAAACTTCAACGTTTAAATTTATAATTCATATATTATGTGTAAGTTATTGATTTTATTATGATGCATAGTACATCAAT
>JALWGG010000117.1 GCA_027013765.1 Acidilobaceae archaeon | reverse complement strand
CTCATACGCTCTAGACAGCATCTCCTCTAGGTATTCGCCCAGCCTCTTCATCTCGACACCTCCACCTCGCTACTGTATGAGAGTGGCACGCCCCTGGATGTTAGGCCCCATGCTATGAGCCTCCTCAGGGCCTTGGAGATCATCTTGGCCCTCCGGTCGCTTGCGTGGAGCGTCACTGGATCCCTGGACCCCCTCAATATACTGTCCAGCGCTATTACCTGGTGTGGCTCCAGCTTGTGTGATCTGAGGATCTCCAGTGTGGTGGGTGTATACTCGATCCTATAAACCCTTGCCGTATGGGGCCTCATTTGCCACCTCCCCTGGGGCATGACAAGGTACTCGACTAGCTTCGTTAACCCGCCCCCCATGGATGGGTTTATGAGGACCTTTGGAGTGGTATAGATCCTCCCCGGGATCCACTTGAAGCACCGCGACTTTACTAGTAGGTGGATTAGCATCCTATCACCCCCACCCTCATGACCCGTGCAGTCCTCAACCATACTGGCAAGCTCCGGCGTGGATCCTATCACCATACTCCTCTCAACCCTCTTCACCACACCGATTACAGGAACACCCATCGCCTCAAGCCTCTCCACAGCGCTGGCCCTACCACCGGCGAGGACCTCCCATCCCCTGCCAGCATCCCTTGGGTGGCTGGCGGGATATGGGGTTAGGGGGCCATCTACCAGGAGTATGTTTAGGTGGCTACCCCATAACCCCTTATCTACCACCTCACGGATTGCCCAGTTCTCAAGGGCTATGCGCCACCCATCCATTATGGCTTCCCGGGGCTCATCCCCACTATACGTCTCGCCCCATGGACTCCTACCAGTAGCTGGCCAAACCTCCATCGGCCCGGGTGACACTGCTATGTATGGCGGGGGCTCCCGAGGCTCTACCGGGTACCTATACACTCCAGGGTGGTCATAGAGCTCCAGGGGTGATGTGGATGACACCGAGACCACTGTCAGTACAATGCTCCTCGAAGGCGTCTCTATGAGCCGGCTACTACTGTCAACGGCAATATACCTAAGGGGAGGACTCCTGCCCGGGTGCGGGAGCCTGGGGGTCAGGGGCCTGGGGCTAGCCTCATAGACCCTGGACCTGAACAACCCGCTATCCTCGATACTCTGCCTCTCCAACAAGTCGCTCAGGGTTAGGCTGGGCTCTACACCCTCCAAGGGCTCGCTGCCAGCAATGGCCTCCAGTATCCTTGAAAGCCCCCGCAGTGCCAAACATCCTTACCAGGCCTAGATGTGTACCGGTGGAGGATTTTTAATCCTGGACCGTTGAATACGCGACCATGACTCTAGGTAATAATCCCGTGCATCTACCAGTGGAAACCGGTGTTAATGGCCGTGATAGTTATAAGCAGGGGCTCCTGCCCGGGGCTCAGGGATCTTTACAGGGCATCCACCGGCGAGGCTGTAAAGGTGGACCCCAGCATATACGCGGGGCTCGACTCCTCTAGGAGGACCTACCTTGATGAGGCATCGAAGAGGCAGGTATACGGCTACTGCACGGGCCTCGGGGAGCCCTACACCTCCCGTGGAGGGTGTGGTTCTGGGATCGAGGAGAGGGTGCTGAAGGAGCACGCGGTGGGTGTAGGGGGACCTGCAAGGGAGAGTATTGTGAGGGCGTTCCTATTCGCCAGGCTATCCCAGCTAGCCCAGGGGCGGGCCCCTATACGGGGCGTCGTGGCCGAGAGGATCGTAGAGGCTCTAAACAAGGGGATAATCCCGGTAATACCAGTTAAGGGTAGTGTGGGGGCCAGCGGGGACCTCGCCCCGTCAGCCCATGCATTCCTCTGCATACACCTAGGCATTGGATCCGCATTCCATAAGGGGAGGGTTACAAGCTGTAGGGAGGCCCTTGAGGAGGCCGGGCTTAAGCCCCTCAACCTGGAGCCAGGGGAGGCCTTGGCACTAATCAATAATACTGCATGGAGCATTGCACTGGCCGGGCTTGGCGTGTGGGCGGCGTTAAGCCTCCTGGAGGAGTCCCTCCGAGTCGCCTCAAAGAGCCTAAGCGTTACCTGGTGCAATCCAGAGCATTTTTCGAGGGAGGTTATAGAGGCTAAGCGGTCCATAGAGGCGGTCACGCCCGGGCTGGAATGCTCTGGCTCAAGGCTCCAGGACCCCTATAGTATAAGGTGTATACCCCAGGTATACGGTTCCGCCTACAAGGCGATCCAGCATGCCAGGAGCCTGGTGGAGGCTGAGTTATGCTCATCAACCGAGAACCCCCTGGTAGCTGGTGGGAGGGTGCTCCACTCCTGCAACTTCCACTCCCTCCCAGCCGGGCTTGCAGCAGACTATACGGTAATAGCGCTGGCGAGCGTGGCGAATATTGTAGAGAGGAGGATAGCCCAGCTACTAAGATCCAGTATAACTGGTAGGCCCGAGTACCTGGCCAGGGAGCCTGGGAGCGTGGGGGCTATGATACTCCAGTACACTGCCGCATCCCTGGCTGCTAGGATTAGGAGGCTCTCCACACCATCAACAGTGAACTCGATACCCACAAGCGGCATGCAGGAGGACCACACGCCCATGAGCCCGGACGCAGGCCTCAAGCTCCTTGAAGCAGTAGAGGACCTCTCATGGCTGATCGCGGTCGAGGACCTCGTGGCTGGGATAGCCCTCGAAGAACCGGTAGGGGATAAGCTCTGGAGGGAGCTGATGGCCAGGCACGCAAACCTGCTAGAGAGGGCGGGGCTCGGAGAAATACTCGGGGATGGCCAACGCTATAATAATCCAGCATACACCAAGCCCTAGCACGGGGGTATTCTAGATGCACGACTACATAATAATCGGGGCCGGGATCGTGGGCCTAGCCACTGCATACCACCTCAAGAAGATGGACCCCGACTCCTCAATCCTAGTGATAGACAAGGGCCACGGGCCTGGAGCCGGGGATACTGGGAGGAGTGCGGCCGCGTTTAGAGCGTTCTTCACCAGCAGGATAAACATGGCACTGGCAAAAACCAGTATAGAATACTACAGGGACCTGCAGGACAACGGAGTAGACCTTGGGATGATGTTCGTCGGATACCTATTCCTCCTAGACAAGAAGCTCCGAAGGCAAGCCAGGGAGGGGCTGGAGGAGGCGGAGAGGATGGGACTAGACTTCGACACACTGGAGCCCGGATTCATCGAGGAGAGGCTGGGTATAAGGACTAGTGTTGAGGGTCTTGAGGAGGCAGAGCTCCTGGGATTAGGCGACATAGAGGAGGGGATCCTTGTAAGGGAGGCCGGCATAATAGCAGCTGAGAAGCTCGTGGAATACTACTACAACTCCATCAAGGCCATGGGCGTAGATATAGCATTCGACACAGAGGTCAGAACCCTCATAATAGAGCCCAGGAGGCCCCTGGGGATTGAGGGGGAACCATTCCCATGGCAAGACGCCAGAGTATCGGGAGTCGAGACCAGCAGGGGAGAAGCCAGGGCTAGGAGGAAGGTGATCGCCGCACTAGGTGCATGGTCAAGCAAGGTCCTCAACCCAGCAGGCATAGACTCCTATACAAGGCCCAAGAAGAGGCAGGTATTCACAGTAAAAGCCAGTGGCAGTCTAGCAAAGACGCTCAACGCCAGAGGCCTAAACAAGTATAATATATCGCCGATGCTGGTCTTCCCCAGAAAAGTATTCGCAAGGCCGGAGCCCGGGGAAGGGGCTTACTGGGTTGGGGTAAGCGACGACCTAGGAAGGCCATTCGAGCTAGTAGAAGACCCACCAGCGGAGGAACACTTCTACACACTAGGGGTACTACCAGTGCTAAGCCTATACCACCCAGGATTCACCGATAAGATGCCATCATCAATGTGGGCCGGCAACTATGACATAAGCTTCGACGGAGCACCGATCATATATGAACCATACCAGAGCGACCTCATAGTCAGTGCTGGCACCAGCGGGAGCGGGATAATGAAGGCAGATGCCATAGGAAGAGTGACAGCTTCACTGGCACTAGGCCTGGAGGAGGCGGAACTGTATGGAGGGGTTAAAGTAAAAGTATCAAGACTAGGATTAGAGAAC
>JALWGG010000116.1 GCA_027013765.1 Acidilobaceae archaeon | reverse complement strand
GTTAGATGCTGGGGAGGTTAGATCAATCCTAGAGAGGGAGGCAAGGGTATACAGCGTCCTAGACCATGCCAAGACCCTCATGCTAATGCTGGCAGACGGCGTGGTACCCTCAAACTCCGGTGAAGGCTATCTGGCAAGGCTAGTGCTTAGACGTGCAATGAGGCAACTACTCTCGCTAGGTGCAAACATTAGTATAAGAGATCTTATCGACATGCAGATCGACTACTGGTCCCACGACTTCCCACGGGTCTTAGAGGCCAGGGATTATATCCTTGAAGCCGTTCAACTAGAAGAGTCACGGTTTAGAGAGGTAATAAGGAGAGGAGAGGCATATATCCTTAAGGAGGTTAGGAGGAAGAAGCAACTAAGCCTAGAGGACCTAGTCAAGCTGTATGACAGTAAGGGTATACCTCCCGAGGTTGTAGCACAGGTTGCATCCAAGCACGGGATAGAAGTCAAGGTACCCCGTAACTTCTACAGCATAGTCGCATCCCTGCACAAGCACCCAGGAAGGATAGCAAGGAAAGGTGAGCGTGCCGAGCTCCCCCAGGACGTGGTGGAGTGGGCCAGAGGGTATCCACCCACACGAGCATTATTCCACGAGGACCCGTATATGACTAGATTTAGGGCTAGAGTACTAGGCTCCTACAAGAACTACATCATACTAGACGCAACCGCGTTCTACCCGACGGGTGGGGGCCAGATACATGATACCGGCTACATTATACTTGAGGAGGGCGGGAGAAGCAGGGTTACCAGGGTAGAGGCTGTCGGGGACGTGATAATCCACGAGCTAGAGGGTATTGTACCGGATAGTGGAGAGACTGTTACTGGCGTCATAGACTGGGAGAGGAGATACAGGATCATGAGGCACCACACGGCAACACACGTGCTAATAGCTACTGCCAGGAAGATCCTTGGAAGACACGTATGGCAGGCTGGAGCCGAGAAGACTGAAGAGAAGGGCAGGCTAGACATAACACACCACAAGCCACTGACACAAGACGAGTTGAGGAAGATCGAGGAGGAAGTATTAAAGGTGATAGACAAGAGGATACCAGTCGAGGCCAGGATAGAGCCTAAAAACGAGGCTGAGAGCAGGTATGGCTTCATAATATACCAGGGAGGAGTACCCATGAAGAAGGACATCAGGATAGTAGAAGTTAAGGGCGTGGACGTAGAGGCGTGCTACGGGACACACGTTAAAAACACAGGGGAAATAGGCTCATTCAAAATAATCAGATATGACAGGATCCAGGACGGAGTCATAAGGCTAGAATACGTAGCCGGGACCAGGACCTCGGAGGAGGCTAGAAAACTGGAGGACAAGCTTAACCGGATCAGCGAGCTTGTAAAGGCCAGCAAGGGAATGGAGGTTGAGAGGGTGAAGAGTCTCCTAGAAGACTATAGGAGGCTCGAACAAACCCTAAGGAAGTACAGGACGGAGTGGGTTAAGAGCATAGAGGAACACATAAGAACAACTATACCGTATAAGGGTGCTAAGATACTAGTGGTAAAGGCTATAGATGATGATAGGAGAGCGAACCAGGAGCTCCTCAGAAAACTAACAACAGCATACAGCAACCTGATAATTGTATTATTAGTAGACACCGATGGAGGGGTACAGGCAGAAATAGCCATAGGAAAGGAGGCCTCTAAACTAGTCGACGCAGGGAAGATAGCAGAGGCTCTAATCAGGGAATTTGGAGGCAAGGGCGGTGGTAGGGGGACGCGCGCATCAGTGAGGCTTGAGGGTAGTGACACCGGCAGGATCCATGAACTGATCAAGGAGCTACTAGGGTGAATAGCCGTTGGATTATGATGTATTATTTGTAGATATAGATGGCGTGGTATGGATGGACGGGAAGCCGATTCACCAGAATATCAATGCACTGAAAAAGATACAGGAGTCCGGTACTAAGATCATATACTTGACCAACAACTCCACTAGGAGCCGTAGCATGTATGCCGATAGGCTATCGGAGCTAGGTCTCAGGGTTGACGCAAATAGCGTTGTAAATAGTGGCTACTCAGCCTCCATATGGTTGAAGAGGCGCCACGGCCCAGCAAGAGTATTAATGGTTGGAGAAGAGGGTCTCGCCGAGGAACTGATACAACAGGGACACAGGCTTGTCACGCCAAGTGACTATGGGAAGGCCGAGGCAGTGGTGGTAGGGCTTGACAGGGGGCTTACATATTATAAGCTAGACGCAGCAGCCAGGGCCATAAGAGGGGGTGCCCTATTCATAGCGACTAACAGGGACAACATGTATCCGACCCCAACAGGTCTAGCCCCGGGAGCTGGCAGTATAGTGGCGTTCCTCGAAACAGCGTCTGGCAAGAACGTTGTATTCGATGCGGGGAAACCTAACCCCTGGCTCCTTGAAGCCGCCTATATGCTCCTAGGGTATAAGCCTAGAAAAGCGGCTGTGGTCGGCGATAGGGTTGATACAGACATGATGCTGGCGAAGAATGCGTCAGTGGATGGCATACTAGTCCTTACCGGTGTCGCCAGGGAGAGGAGGGACAGTATACCTGGCTGGGTGAAAGTGGTTAATACACTCATGGACCTACTCTAAATGCGTCTCCAACTATTTTGTCTGGGATTATGGTATTTCTTATAGCATCAAGCAGTACTCTAACGCTATTAATCGGAGGCTCCGTGATGAAGCCGTAGGACTTTACTGTCTTCTTAACAAGCTCTGTTGGAAACCCTACCAGCTTTGAATAGGCTTCGAGATCGACCGTGCCGGCTATGGCCCTACTAATAGCCTCCTCCATGTACCTCGACAACCTACTATATTCCGGCTCAAGGGATTTATTGGCGCCCAGCACACAACAGAAGGGCAAGCCGCATTCTTCAACGTCTAAACCCATCTCCTTGGCATGGTAGAGGTAGGGCTCCCATACTATTCCCATACCAACTCTACCATCAAGGACAGCCTCCAGGATCTCGCTTCCACTCCTCATGTAAATCCTTGGACCCGGAAGCTTCTTGGCCTCCGCGCATAACTCCATGGTAGATGCCATTGTTGTTGCATGGCCCACTCCCTGACTCCTGGAGTATATAATTCCGCTCCCACCATGACTTCCGCCACCTATGATGTGGATCCTCCCCGCCGACAGCCTATGCAATGCCATCAATGTTACTACGGGGGCCATTGCTAGTTGCACCTTACCAGCTGCTAGGTCGAGGGCTAGCTTGTATGCTTCATCATAGACTATAATCTTTACCATACTATATCTGCCTAAGAGTAGGTGCCTTAGATGTAGGATGTATGGGTATTCACTGGCCCTTAGTATACCTATTCTTAGTAATCCCTTGTAAACATGCTCCGCGGGCCTAACTACTATGCTCCTGCCTCTTTTTTCAAGTCGGAGTAGGCCAGCCCTTTCAAGCCTCTTAACCTTTTTCCAGGCCCAGCTCCTTGTTACTCCTAGGCTTGATGCTACATCCATTATCGTTAGCTGACCATATTCCTGGACGATCTCTAGGATCCTTGCATCAATTTCATCTATCATAAGGTTAATACACCTTCTACATAGTATCATTTTATGATCGAAGTATTTAAAGTTTACAGGAAACAATTGTTTCCAGTGGTGGTTTCCAAATGATCCAGGATGCACTGGTGTATATGCTACTACTGGCATTGATGTATATACCCGTTATAACTAGGAGCCCCTCCAGCCCTGCAGTATTGCTGACATACTGGATCCTAGTTGCAGCAGCAGGCCTTGGATATACCTGGCTAAGGAGTAAGGGGTGGGGGTCTAGTGGATAGGCTCATCATAGGCCTTGCAATTCTAGGCCTCTACATGGCCCTTGGGACCACCATAGCCGTATTGAGCAGGAGGAGGCTGGAATCGGGTGAAAAGAGCTTTTATGTAGCCCATGGAAAGCTAGGTTCCTTCCTGTCGGCAATGACATACGCGGCTACTACTTACAGCTCATTCATGATCATCGGCCTGGTAGGCTTCGCCTACTCTACCGGGCCAGGCGCGCTTGGCTTCGAGCTTGTATACCTGATAGCAACTATGGGCTTGCTTGTCATATTCTCTAAGTCCGTGTGGAGGATATCGAGGGAGAGGGGGTGGATAAGCCC
>JALWGG010000115.1 GCA_027013765.1 Acidilobaceae archaeon | reverse complement strand
GCATTTAAGGGCATTTATTCTTATGGTATCTTCTGGGAAGCTGCCTATGGTAACGGTGGGCTCGGAGAGGTTGGTGAAAATATTGGAGGAGGCTTTAAGGAGGAGGCAGCAGTCATAGTGGTTGTTGGGTATATGGTCTGGCCGTGGTTATGTTTGTCTTGTTTTGAGCTTGGATAGGTTTTTTATGATTTCCATCATTTGTAGTGTTTTCCCGTATTCTGATAGTTTGTTGCTGTATGTCTTGATGAGCTCTTTTCTGAGGTTTGGTGGTACCCTGTTTAGTGTTAGTATTGTTTTTAGTTTTATTTTGTATATTGTTGTTCTTGTTTTTATCCTGAATTTTAGGTTTAGGTATATTGATGTTATTTGTACTAGTAGTATTAGTGAGGTTGATATTATGTATGTGAGGTTGATTGCTTTATTTAGTATGTTGTGTAGTTTATTCCTCGTTGCAGGCTGTGAGTAGGTATCTTGTCTTTGGCCCGTCTCCAATCCTGTTCACCAGCCCCCTCCTCTCTAGCCTCCTTAACCTCTCCGTCACTATTCTCCTTGATGCTGTTCCTCTTAGGCTGCGGACCCTTCTTGTTATTTCTGATGCTGATAGTTCCTCGCAGCCGGATAGGGCTTCTATTATGCTTCTTGAGATTGGGTCTAGGCCTCCGGCTCTTTTTGTTGCCTCTACTACTCTCCGTGCGGCTTCTAGTGCTATTGTTGCTGGCATTAGTGATCCTGCTACTAGTATTGCGGCTGTCTCTATGGTTGCCTTCTCCTCTCCTCCGAGCAGCTTCTCTATCCTTCTAAGCCTGTCTAGTATTTCTGAGACTAGTTTTTCTATGTAGTCTAGCCTCTCTTCTATGCTCACAGGGCATACCTCACTCCTCTTCCTCTTCCTTTAGGGATTCGATTATCCTCCTCCTTACCCGTTCCTTGAGCTCTTCGTCTTCTATGTTTGATACTGCTTTTTTGATCTTCTCTGATACCTCCTCGGCGCTTGCCTTCCCCTTCATTGTCCAGGGGGCGAAGCTTCCCTTTAGGGCCTCTATTATTGATGATATGCTTGGTGCCAGCTCCATCTTCTTGTTGAAGAATTCTCTTGTGAGTTGTATGGCCATCTCCTCGGGCATGCCTGCCTCTTTTAGGCTCTTGTATAGCTCAGCCGTCTCCCTCCCGATCTTGGCCCCGTCTAGGGCTGACATCATGCTGTCTAGTATGTCCTTGATCTTGTCTCCTATGTCTGTTATGAAGTCGGATACTGCTGTGAGGACCTCCTTCAGCTCCCTTATATCCTCGTCCTCCCTGCATTCACCCGTCACTACGGGTCACCCTGGTGTTTATTATATGTGGTGTTCAGGGTATTCACCTTTGCCTCTTCAATGTGGTCATACTCTGGGCAGTTGCGAGCTTGAATCCGTGCCAGAATGCCTTTACTGCTATGCTGCTCCTCCTTATCACCCTTGCCACGGAGTCTGCTAATGCTTCTGGCGGTGCCGCCTGGTCTAGTAGGCCTAGCCCGGACGCGTATCCTAGTAGTAGCGTGTTCATGCTCCTGGCGTCGCCCAGCTTTGAGGCCTCTGTTGTAGCTGGTATGCTGTATACCGTGTATCCCGCCTCCCTCAGGGCCTTGATTATCTTGTCTAGGCTTGGCACTGTTATCTTTGGTAGGGGTGGGGGCTGGACCTCGGCGTTGAGTGTTATGGGGGATCCTGGTTTTAGAAGGTTCACGTATCTAGCCGCCTCTATGGCTTCCAGGCCTATCAGCAGGTCTCCCATCCCCGGGGGTATTAGGGGTGCCTCTACATCCCCGACCCTCACATGGACTACTACCGAGCCCCCCCTCTGGCTTAGCCCATGGGTCTCGGCTACCAGCACGTTCCCTCCACTGGCTAGCACGGCATCTGCCAGGATCCGGGCTGACGTTATGATCCCCTGCCCCCCCACTCCTGCTAGTACTATGTTGTAGCCCACCTCTACCACCCCGCTGGTGTGGCTGTCCTCATGAGTAGTATCCAGTCCTTGCCCGGCTCCTCTACCGGCTCGAAGGCGTCGAATGGGCATATGTCTACGCATACGCCGCAGCCTGTGCATAGGACTGGGTTTATCTTCGCCTTCCCATCCTCCACCCTGAAGATTGCTGGGCAGTTGAATGCCGTGTAGCATACAGTGCATGCCCTGCACTTGTCGGGGTTGACCCTGTATACTGGTGGCTTGATCCCTAGCCTCCTCGCCTGGCTGAGTGCTACTAGTATGCAGGACCCCTTGGCTATTAGTACAGCCGGCCTCCTCTCCCTCCTCACGTAGTCTAGGGCCTCTGTGACCGCCTTCTCCACCCCCCTGATCGAGAAGGCGTCCACCACCCTCACGTGCTCGACGCCTATGGCCTTGACTAGGGCCTCTATGTCTACGCCTACAGCCTCCTCCCCCATGGCGCCCACGTCTATGCCGGGGTGGGGCTGGTGCCCGGTCATGGCGGTCGTCCTGTTATCAAGTATGATCACCAGCATCGGGTTCCTGTTGTGGACAGCGTTAACAAGGCCTGTGATGCCTGAGTGGAAGAATGTAGAATCCCCTATTATGGCTACCGGTATCTGCCCGTTAGCCGTCTTGGCTATCCCGTTCGCCAGCCCTATGCTACCCCCCATCTCCACTATCGTGTCCTGGACCCTGAAGGGTGGAAGCACCCCCAGGCTGTAGCACCCTATGTCCCCGCTATACACTGGCTCTACCCTGCTCCTCCTCACAGCCTTCCTGAGGCCCGGGAATACGCCCCTATAGGGGCACCCTGGGCATAGTGCCGGGGGCCTTGGGGGGAGGTCTAGGCCTGGCTCCACCGGGCTGGGCAGCCCCGGGTCTACGCCTGCCAGGGCTCCTATAGCCCTCATCGCCTTATCCAGCCCCAGCTCCCCCGCCCTGGGCAGGTACCCGTCGCTCCTCCCGTGGACCTCGACGTCTAGGCCCTCGTCGTGTATGAATGATTTGAGGAGTGTCTCAACCACTGGGTCCCCCTCCTCGAAGACGAGGACCTTCGACACGCCGTCCAGGGCCTTGTGTAGGAAGCTTGATGGTAGTGGTATTGGGGTTTGCAGCTTGGCTATCCTAGCCTCTACCCCTAGGAGCCTGGCGGCCTCCGCGGCGTATCTATACCCTAGCCCTACTCCTAGGAGTAGCAGGTCCCCGCCCCCCTCTATCTTGTTCAGGCTGCTCCTTGAGAGCCTCTCCTCGATCCTATCCCACCTCTCCAGGAGGTCCTCCCTCAGCCTCCTGGCGTGGGCTGGTATCAGGGTGTACCTCTCCAGGTTCCTGGTGAATCTTCCCCGGGGCCTCAGCTTCTCCGCATCAATGCGCCCGGCCTCTACCACCCCGCGTGTGTGGGAGACCCTGGTGGTTGTTCTCAGGATGACTGGGTGCCCGTACTCGCTGCTGATCCTGAACGCCTCTATTGTTGCCTCCTTGGCGTCCTGGACGCCGCTGGGCTCGACTACTGGTATGTAGGCGTGGACTCCATACCATCTATTGTCCTGCTCGTTCTGGCTGCTCCACATCCCAGGGTCGTCGGCTGATACAACTACTATGGAGCTGGGGGTGCCGGTGTATGCTAGGCTGAATAGTGGGTCTGCAGCCACGTTGACGCCGACGTGCTTCATCGTCGCCATGGATGGGACGCCGCTCAGGCTAGCCCCATACGCTGATTCAAGCGCAACCTTCTCGTTAACACTCCACTCCACAATGGGGCTGCCGAGCTTCCCTGACGCCACGCTCACGGCCTCTATTATCTCCGAGGACGGGTTGCCCGGGTACCCTGCAGCGTCGCCTATGCCGGCCTCAAGGGCTCCCCGGGCGATCGCGACGTTTCCAAGCATGACTACCCGTCTACCCTCTTCAGCGAGGACCTCTTCGTGGGGCATGCGTCGTAACCCGTATACTCCTGTATGTATCCATGAGGCATTAATATATAAACATATATTATAATCCCCCGCGGGATACAAGCGTCACTCTACATTAATCACACTGTATCCCCCAGGGCTAGCCCAGGGGTGATTGGTGTGTATAGGGGTATAGCCGGCCTTGGAGGCGACGCCGTGTATAGGTATACATCCAGCATATCCCATGATAGG
>JALWGG010000114.1 GCA_027013765.1 Acidilobaceae archaeon | reverse complement strand
ACCGTGATCCTTGCGTGCCTGGCCATCTCCCTTAGTATAGTGTTCTTGGTCACTACTCCAAGTATCTCCCCGTCCCCGCCTACTACTGGTAGGCCATCCACGTTCTCCCTCCTCATCTCCTCTATTGCCTTGAACACGTCGTCGCCTGGGGAAAGCGTTGTGGTCGTTCTTGCCATTACGTCTGCTGCCACTAGTGGTGCTACCTTGACGTATCTCCCCATCTTCCTGCTACCCTTCACGAGCCTCCTAACCCATATCAGCCTCCTACTCTTCCTGGACGTCAAAGCGTCTTCATATGCTATGAATGGGAGCCTGTTTGACGATACCACTCCCATCACGCGGCCCCCCTCTGCTACTACTAGCGCGTCTAGGCCCAGCGTCTTCATCCTGTTGACTACGTGGGCTAGGGAGTGGTGGGGGTGCACTATTGAGAGCCTCCCGGGGTACATTATATTCTCCACCAGCACCCTGCCCTGCTGCCACCTTGCATATGCCTCCACTAGGTCGTCCTTGGTTATGAAACCGACCGTGTTGCCATCCTCATCCTCAACCACCGCCACCTCGGCGTTGTTTGATACCATTGCCAGTGCAACGTTTTCTAGGGGGTCCGAAGCCTTCACCTTTGGAAGCGCCTTGTCCATCACAAGGTCTATGAATAGCTTGTCATAGACCCTCCTCCTCCATAGCGGCCCCTTTAGGCCTAGGGCTCTTAGCATGCTCCACTTGCTCACGACCCCGATGATCCTCCCTGCCTCATCTACTACTAGGAGGTAGTTTACCCTCCTCCTCAGCATCTCCTTCCTGGCGTGCTCCACTGTATCGTTGATCGTTATCGCCGGCATCTCTGGCCTGGCTATCTCCCCTGCCTTGACGCCGAGCTCTATGTATGCTGGCTTGGCTGGCTTGACGAGGACCTCCTGGAGCATTGCCTGTGTGCCCCTGTACTCCACCATCTCCTCCCTGGATACTGGCACGGGTGCTGGTATGGGCTTGACGGGCCTCCTCTCCGGCTTTGCACCCTCTATGTATGCCCTTGCAACGTCTGCCTGCGTGACGACTCCGATGACCCTGCCCTCCTCGTCGACTACTGGTAGTAGGGTGAAGTCGTTCTCCACCATGACTCTTGCAACATCCTCTATCCTGGTGTCTGGTGTTGCAACCACCACGCCCCGGGTCATTATCCTCTTCACCCTGGCGGGGGTTACTATCCTGCCAGCCTTGATCTCCCTGTGGAACCTCCACCTGCCGCTCCTTATCAGGTCATAGGGTGTTATGATCCCTACCGGGCGCCTCTCACCCCTCACAACTACTATGGCCGGTATCCCCCTGTATACAAACCTGCTCCAGACCTTGTTGATCCTCTCATCCATATCAACTATGTACTTGTCGAGGTCCTCTGTAGTCATCACCTCGTTGACTGTCTCCGCCTTAGGCTTTATACCGGACCCCATCAGGGCCTCTATGACGTCCCTAAACGATACTATACCCACAAGCCTGTCATCATCGTCCACAACCGGGGCGGCGTATAGGCCGTGCTCTTCAAGGGTCTTTAAAGCCTCCTCCACGTCCTGGCTCATCCTTACTACTGGATGGGTCCTTGCAACATCCACAACCCTGAGGTTTGACCTGGTGCTTGTTGGTATGATTGCCTCCACCCTGGTTATGTATCCCTCTAGCCTCTCACTCCTCTCATCCCTGATTATCGGGATCACCCTTGCCTCTGTCTCCCTGAATATCCTCCTGGCCACCAGTAGGGGTGTCCGGGGTAGCACCTTGACGCTTGGCTCCTTCATTACCTCCCAGATCTTCAATCTTCCACCACCAGATACTATCTACATGTATCATCCATGATTAATAACATTTGGATCCTGGGATACTCTGTTAGTTAAAAACCCTGGGGCCGATTTAGATCCCCTTGATGGATGGTGGACTGGTGTGGGGCGCAGGAGGAAGAGGAGGGTAAAACAGGTTAGGAGGGTGTTCAAGCCGACCAGGTACTTCCAATGCCCCGTGTGCAACTCTCTAACCCTCACAATCGACTTCCGCAAGCATAATGAACCCGGGAAGAAGATTGCCGTTGTGAGGTGTGGAACCTGTGGGTTGTACTGTGAGAGGGTTGTCCCGGAGATGTTTGAGAGGGTGGATGTCTACAATATTATAACCGACCTGGCATATGATGGTAGGATAGGGGAGGAATGCTCGGTTGAAGGAGAAGGTGTGGAGGAGGCTGAAGGAGTCGAGGAGGAGGGGTAGGCTACACTTCACACTGATCGATCCTAACAAGGCCAGTGCCGGGGACGCGTCTAGGATTGCTAGGGCCGCTATTGATGCTGGTAGTGACGCTATCCTTGTTGGGGGCTCCCTCGGCGTTTATGAGCCCGAGCTTGGGAGGATCGTTGATTCCCTGAGGGTGGGTGATGTACCCGTCATCCTATTCCCCGGCAATATAAATGGTTTGACCCCCAAGGCCGATGCCCTACTATTCATGTACCTCATGAATACTGAAGACGTATACTATGCTACATGGGTCCAGTTCCAGGCGGCCCCGATAATCCTTGAGATGGGCCTCGAAGTCATACCCACAGCCTACGTGATAGTAGGGCATGGGGGCGCCGCTGGGTATGTGGGGATGGCCCGGCCAGTCCCCTATGATAAGCCGGAGCTCGCCGCCGCCCATGCCCTTGCCGGGGCTATGATGGGTGCCAGGATCGTGTATCTTGAGGCCGGGAGCGGGGCCCCTAGGCCTGTGCCCGTCGAGGCTGTCAGGTACTCCAGGATCCTCCTGGACAGGCTTGGATGGGATGGGCTACTGGTCGTTGGGGGCGGTGTTAGGGACCCGGTGGCCGCGTCGAGGCTAGCCAGTGCAGGGGCCGATGTCCTTGTCACTGGGACCCTTGTTGAGGAGGACCCGGGCTCCCTGCCGGGGATTATAAGGGGGTTTAAGGGCATCTAGATAGGAAGCCGTATTTTGATCGTAGCGCCTCCTCCACGTCTATCCCTAGTATGTTTGCTATGCTAACGGTCCAGGCTATTATATCGGCTATCTCCTCCCTTGCAGACTCTCTATCCCCCGACTGGAGGGCCTCTGCGAGCTCCCCCACCTCCTCCACCAGCCATGTGAATGTCCTGTAGAGGCCCCTAGCCCTGTCCCTCTCTAAATACTCCCTCGCCATCTCCTCCTGGAGGCATTTAACCCTCATCCCCTGGGGCACCCTTATAACCCCCGGATCCCCTCCTAGTATTATAATTGGTGGGTCGGCCTTGTCGTCTAGGAGGAGGAAGCAGTCGGGGCCAATGACGGCTGCAGGCCTTATATCGTTCTATGACGAGTATGAGGGTAAGATTAAGATGTCTCCAATGACCCTTGTAATAGTTGCCAGCGTGTATGCGTTGATTGTTGTGATAGCCCATATCCTATTCTAGCCCATGTATTATTTTTCTGAGTCTACCCGTCAACCCCCCGGTTAACACCTCCCATACTATCCTCGCAACATCCCCCGGGGGGAGAGTGAGGCTCCTATGCCTAGATAACCCCAGCCTCACCGCAACCACATGGCTGCACGTGGGCCTACCCTGGGCTAGCCTCGTCTGGAACCCCGTGCAGCTGCAGTATATGCTATCGACTACCACGTGGTCCTCCCTATCTCCTAGGTACACGTATATCTCCGGCTTGCCGGAGATCTTGACGAACCTGCCCGAGGACCTTATCAGCCGGGCCTTCTCCACGACCCCCTCATCGTGTATGGAGTCGATCATGTCCCGTATATCATCTTCTCCCAACTCCGAGGACCTCCCACCTACAGCCGTCCCTCCCGATTACAAGGTAGTCTGTAAGCCCTATGAATACACCCGTCTCTATGACTCCTGGTATACTCTTAACCCTCCTCTCGAATAGGGAGGGATCCGTTAACCCCCCGGTATACACGTCTATGATGAATCCTCCCCAGTCACTGACCACAGGGCCAGCCTTCCCCCCACTAGTCCTAGCCTCAACCCTGTACCCCATCCCCGAGATCCTATCCATCACATACCTCAGCGCCTGCCCGAGGACCTCCACTGGAATGGGCCTCCTGGAGCCGAGGACCTCTACTAGCTTGGACTCGTCTACTATAAAGATGTTAAC
>JALWGG010000113.1 GCA_027013765.1 Acidilobaceae archaeon | reverse complement strand
CCTAAAGAAGATCCTAGAATGGTACAAGAACGAGTCAGGGGACGGGAAGGAATTCCCGTGGTGCGGGGGGTGGGATTTGAACCCACGCAGGCCTACGCCAACGGGTCTTAAGCCCGCCCCCTTTGGCCAGGCTCGGGCACCCCCGCTCCTATTATAATGGTTTGCTGTGTGGGGTTTATTTTTGGCTTACCCCCGGGATAATATCTGGGTGGTGGTTGTGGCTATAGCTAGTCTGCCTGGAAGGCTTGTCGAGGTCCTTACCAGCGTTCTCCCGGGGGTTGCCGCTGAGATTGATAGGAGGAATCTTGTGCCTGGCGAGTTGATTGAGGAGCTTCGTGCTGCCGGGGCGTTTGATGTAGGGTCCCTCGGGCTCGGCGGCTTGCTTGAAGCAGTTAGGCTGGCCTCGCGCAGCTCTCCTGGGACCGCGCATGTGATCCTAGTCCATGGGACTAGTGTTCTGGCCTCTGGGGGTAGGGCGGGTTCTCGTGGTATTGTGGCTTTCAGCATGACTGAGCCTGGTGGTGGTAGTGATGTGATTGCTAACCTGAAGACTAGGGCTTTAGAGGATGGTGGTGCTGCGAGGATTAGTGGGGTAAAGGTTTTTACAAGCAATGCCGCGTATGCGGGCGAGTTCCTGGTGCTTGCCATGGGCCCTGAGGGGCCGACTCTATACCTTGTCCCTAGGGGTGATGGGGTTAGGGTGGAGCTCCTGGAGTTGTCTGGCTTCCGTGGCAGTGGGGTTGGCAGGGTGGAGTATAGGGAGGCGCCCGGGACAAGGGTTGGGGCTCCTGGCAGGGGGTTGAGGGAGGCATTGCAGGGTATCAATGTAGGGCGCCTTGGATACGCGGCTATAGCCCTCGGCATGGCCGAGTCGATGATCGAGTCCGCATATAGGTCTGCGAGTGGTAAGACCGTCTTTGGGAGGGGGCTGCTAGAGCTTCAGGGGCCTAGGTGGATGCTGGCGGAGGTTTATAGGAGGAGTATACTTCTTGAGGCCCTTATAAGGGAGGCCGTTTCGAGGGCCAGGGATGGATGGATTGTTGACCCCCTCCTGGCCGCCGCGGCTAAGGTTGAGGCCGGTAGCCTGGCCAGGGATGCTGTGTGGACTGGGATCCAGCTTCAGGGTGGCAGGGGCCTTGCTCTGGGTAGTACTGGTGAGAGGCTCTGGAGGGATTCTAGGGTGCTTGATATTGGGGAGGGTAGTAGGGAGGTCCTAATGGACTTTATATGGTCCAGGCTGCATAAGACACTGTCGGGGTGAGCCTATAGTGATAATCCTCCACGTATCCGATATACATTGTGCATCGACTACCCTGAGGAAGCTTATCTCCGAGGCCAGCTATGACCTGGTAGCTGCTACTGGGGACTTCGAGTGCCTGGAGAGTGCTGAGACCCTCCTATCATCACCCGGGGATGTGGTGGCGGTGACTGGTAACATGGATAATCCGAGCATCCGTAGGAGGCTGTCGGAGGCCGGGGTCCTGGTTGATGGTAGGCAGACTGTTATTAGTGGTGTGAGGATAGCTGGGGTTGGGGGGCTGGATGTTGCATCCAGCATAGAGATGCTGTCCCGGAACGTGGATAAGGTGGACCTGCTATTATCCCACCACCCGCCCCGCGGTATCCTCGATGTAAACCTTCTGGGTGTGCACTCGGGCCTGGACGAGGTTGCCTGGGTCTCGGATAAGCTAGGGCCTAGGATCCACTTGTTCGGCCATATCCATGAGAGTCCTGGGAGCGTTATATCGTCTGGGAGGCTGTATGTGAATCCGGGGCCGCTCTTGCAGGGCAGGTATGCGATTATAGATTACACCTCGCTTGAGGCCAGGCTCCTAAGGGTGTTCGAGTAGAGTAGTAGTAATACGCCGGTTGACGCTACTGCAAGGGCCACGCCTGTTACCGCCTTCATTCCCGCTAGGACTCCTCCTAGGGGTGCTCCTACGGCTACGCCTGCTATGTTGGCTATCTGCTGTATCGCCACGCTACTCCCCCGGGCGCCCTCAACGCTTATGGCCATGAATGTGCTTACAGTCATTACCGCTGCTATCGCCGCCCCGTATGGGATCGCTGCGGCCATCATAGTGTATATACTGGTTGATCCTAGGATCGCTAGCTGGCTTATAACCACTAGAGCGCCTCCCAGGGCTAGTGTAGCCGCTGGCCCCCTAATGTCGGTTAGCCTGCCGGCTATTATGAAGGCTGGTATTGATGCTAGCGACGCTATCCCTATGATCGCGCCTGTTATTGCGGATGCCTCCTCCTCGACTCCCACGAGTCCCTGGTTGAGGAGGGCTTGCGGCATACCACCTATTATGGCCCCGAAGCCTATGTATAGTAGTAGTATCGTGACGGCGGAGTGTATAACATGGGATAGCTGGCCTCCTAGCCCCCTCATGGCCTCCCGTCTTGGCCTGGTTTCTGGTATCCTTAGGGATGCTATGAATCCGGCGAATACTATTAGTGCTATGAGGCGTAGCGCGGGCTTGAATCCCAGTTCATGGACTATGATGGATGATGTCAGGCTTCCTAACGCTACTGCTAGTGCAACCACTGCAAGATACCTGCCAGCCTCCCGCCCCCTCCTATCCCTGGGGCTTGAGTCTCCGACTATCGCCATGTAGGCCGGATATACAAGGCTCCCCCCAACTGCGTGTAGCCCCCTAACCATCGCAAGCCCCCTATAATCGTCTACAACGCCGTATAGGATCATCGATGCCGTATCCCATGCCAATCCTATACTTAGGCTCCTCCTCCTGCCTATGGCATCCACCAGGGCTCCTGCTAGGAGGCTCGCTGGTATTGCCACCATGCTGTAGAGCCCTGCTATGAAGCCTGCCTCCGCGTCTCCGGCGCCAAGCTTCTTGGCATAGCCAGAGATGATCCCTAGGAGGAACGCCGTGTCTATGACCCCAACTAGCCCCACTACCGCCAGGTACCCTCTCCAGCTAGGCACCAAGCCCACCGGTACCCGGCTATTGCAGGATTGGGTATGCATCTCCATGCATATACCGGTATAGTCTTCCCGATACCAGGTCTATACACGGCTTGTGTATACCACAATCCTCCCCCCACCCACGGGGTCTGGGGGGAGGTCCTCAAGCCTCTCAAGCGCGGTCAGGGGGTTTAGCCCCGACCCTATGAGCCTGACATACTCCCCTATCACCATGTCAACCGTCGCCCATGACACGACGCCCTGGAAGCCTGCGTAGCCTGATGCGCCCTTACTGGCTAGAATCTCCCCTATCACCGGGTCCACATACTCGTCTCCCATGCTATAGCAGGATGCAACCAGGATCACGGTGTTGTTGAAGTAGTATGGGGTGGCGTTGAAGTATCCGGGCCCAACGGCTAGATACCTTGGCAGGCCCACGAGCTCCTCTTCGGGTACAGGGACTAGGGGGCCCTCTGGGGGTATGACTGCCTGTGCAGCCATGCCCTGGGAGAGCATAACATCTATACGGCCCCCATACTCCTCCTCGGCCTCCTCGACGAGGAGGCCAGTATATATATAGGGGCCGCGGGGCCCCAGGCTACCATTACTATAGGCCCCATGACTCCTGATAATCACAATGCTATAACCATCCATGACATCGAGCTCAAGCAACCCTGCATCACTACCGAGGACCACGTCAACCCTATACCCAGCCCTACCCAGCTCCTCCACAACAAGGTCTACAAGAGTCTCGTTAGGATAATTCCTCCACAACGGGTCATAATAGAGGGCCCTAGGCGTGAGGCCAGCAACTATACCAACACCCCCACCACCCCCAGACCCGTGTAGAAGCACAGCTACACCAACAACTACAAACACCAACCCAGCCAAGAGGAGGACCCGCAGCCTCCTACCCCTCGACCTACCCAACACAACCATCCACACACCAGCATAGGAACAAGGGCCAATATAAAGAGCAGCGCCGCCCCCACACGGAGAACCCACAACCAACCCGGAAAACCCAGCCAGGCAAAGCACTACCCAGCACCCGCAAAGGCCAAGCCCCTGGAAGCCCCAACGGGCCACACCACTATACACAGTGCAGCCCGCCCCCAGGCGAGCGCCTACGGCCTCGGGCGATTGGGAGCGGCGGGCTGAACCGCTCGGGGGCAAAGCCCCCTCGACGGCTTACACC
>JALWGG010000112.1 GCA_027013765.1 Acidilobaceae archaeon | reverse complement strand
GACTCCCACTGGCAGGTGGATGATACCTGAGAGTGAGATAGAGAGGATTATTGGTGGGAAAGCAGGGGCGGAAGAAGTCAGAGCTATCATCTATGCCCGTGTAAGCTCTAGCGACAAGAGCGGCCTTAAAAGACAAATACACTACCTCACACAATACTGCTCAGCTAAGGGATACAAGGTAGTAGATGTCCTTAGTGACATAGCTAGTGGGCTTAAGACCAGTCGTAGAGGCTTAATGAAGCTCTTCAATTATGTGGTCGATAGGCGAGTAGATGTTGTAGTTATCACCTACAAGGATAGACTTACCAGGTTCGGCTTCGAGTATCTAGAGTACTTCTTCAGCCAGTACGGTGTAAGGATAGAAGCCGTTTATGGCGAGGAGCCGAGGGACGCTTACCAGGAGCTAGTCGAAGACCTACTAGCAATCGTGACTAGCTTCGCTGGTAAACTCTACGGTATGAGGAGCTACAGGAAGAAGCGTTTGGTTCAGGGTTTCAAGAGCCTCCTAGAAGAGGTAGAGGGGGATGGCTAGAGTAACTAGGACTGTTATGGTGAGGAGTGCAAGGCTACCGAGGAAAGTGTTCAGGATATTCGTCGAGCTCGAGGATATGTACCGTAACATGGTTGAGCAACTAGTGATATACGCCGTTAGAAACAACATTAAGAGCTTCACAAGGCTCAAGGCGTTGAAGTACCGTGAGATGAGAAAGCTCTATCCTCAACTGCCATCACATTATGCCTATACTGCCTGCCAAGACGCTAGTACCAGGGCTAAGAGCTTCCTCAGGTTGAAGAAGCTCGGACTAACCCAGAGGGAGTATCCAGAGGTTAGGAGAGTTTCAATATGGCTCGACGACCACCTATGGAAGCCTAACGGATTAACCTCTATCAGGATAGCTACTCATAAGGGATGGGTAACAATAGAGCTCGAGCCTCATAAACACTACTGGAAATATACCAATAGGGGTTGGAGGCTAGCTTCTGAGGCAAAGATAAGGCTAGATAGGAGGAATAGACAGCTTATAATCTATCTAACCTTCGTTAAGGAAGTTGAAGGGTATAAGCCTAGGAGATACCTGCCAGTTGATGTTAATGAAAATAATGTTACCATACTGGTTGATGGTGTGGCTTACTTATTCGAGACCAATATTGAGAGGCTTGTTCTAGGCTACTACTATCGCAGGAAGAGGGTACAGGAAAAATATGATAGGCTCTATGGTAGGAAGTCAAGGATTAAAAAGAAGATTATGAGAAGGCTTAGGGAGAGGGAGAGGAAGCTAGATGTTAGGTGGAAGATGGCGAACATCATAGTTAGAGTTGCCTATGAAAAACGGTATGCTATCGTTCTTGAGAGGCTCGGCAAGAGAGTAGCAGACAGCATGATTGCTAGGATAGGAGATAAACAGCTACGCCACAGGATATTCCAAGCAAGTTTTAGAGGAATCCAGAGGGCTATCGAGGAGAAGGCTAGAGAATACGGTGTACCAGTAATCCACGTTAACCCGAAGAACACCTCAAGACTATGCCCAGTACACGATGCACCAATAATATATGGTAATGGCCCTAGGATAGGTAAGTGCTCTAAGGGTGGAGAACTATGGCATAGAGATGTCGTTGCTTGTTGGAATCTCCTTCTCAGAGCCCTGCGGGGTGATGGGAGCCTTGCTCCAAGCCCCGTAGGGCATAGCTTAGATGTGAGGCCCGTGCCGTTGGCCTCGAATGCCACCCATGACCCCACAACCCTGCCCAGAGGGTTGTGGGCGAGGCGGAAGTCCCTACCGCAGATACAGAACGCTACAATCTTAAACAAAATGAAGCGGTAGGGACAAACGGTGAGCAAGCAATCCTCAGTTAAGGTGAATGAGGCAGTTGATATTAATACTAATGGTACTATTAGGGTTGTTATTCCTCAAGAGTATATGTATCTTGGTGATGGTTATGTTGTAGACTATGAGGTTAATATGGTTGATTTCGGCTCCTGTAGCTACTGGGAGGTTGTTCCCTATACATTATTCGTTCCTAGGTACGTTGTACTTGACCTCTTTAGCCGGTATTATGAGGAGAGGTGTATTGGAGGGTGTGATAGTAATGCTGTAGATTATGCTTTAGACATGCTGCATTATAGTACAAATGTTAGTGTACTGCTAGATGATATTATTGATGTAAATCCGAGCGACCCTATATTTGAGGATACTAGTAGTGTTTCTTCAGGTTACGGGCTTTCTGGTAGTATAGTTAACATATACAAGGAGTGGATGGAACTGCTACTGAGTCTAATCCTAGGCGAATACAATCCAGTATATGATTTCATGGCGGGGCTACTTATGGATGAGTTCAGCTACACCTATTATATATACAATGACCAGGGTGTAGACTATCTTATTAACTTATACTCAAGCGGCAACTTCAATGGCATCAATATTAGGGTTATCAAGTATACTGGCAAAACTGGGGCCGCTACAAGCGGGTATGGAGGCTTAGTGCCTCTTCACATAGGCTACAAGGTTTATGTAGATGTGAATCCAGATCTAGCGTGTAGCCCTTATTGTCCTAGGGGTGGGGGCTAGCCTATCTACCCATTTATCCGTGTTTTTCCCCTTATGCTATTGTTTAGGCCTCCCTTTGTACATGATTCTCTATGTCTTTCAGAGCTGCCTTGATATTTTTATGAATGATATTATATTTCTTCGTTATCCCGCCATGCTCTTCCTGGACACCTAGATGCTAGCCTTTTCCCCTCATTTAACTTGCCTGTTATAATGTTTCTGGCTGGGTGCTGGGTTGTGTGGGAGTATTGTGTTTCGAGGTGGATTAGTATAGCGCTTAGGGCGTCGCGCCTTGGCTATAATATGCATGGCCATGATATAGAGGTTGAGTTGTGTATTGTTAGTGATGAGGTTGTTGATGTTGAATGGGTTGCCAGGGTCCTTGAGGGTGCCTTGGAGGATCTGGACTATAAGCCCCTGCATGAGGCTTTGCCTGGGGATCCATTGATTGAGGACCTCCTTGAGCTTGTATATAAGAGGGTGTCAACCGGGGGGTTAACGGTGCAGAGCCTCTCAGCAAGGCTCCCGAGAGGCCGGGTTATAAGGTTGAGGCCCCAGCATAGGGGATGAGGTGGTGTGTGATGGGCGAGAGGATCCTGGCCATACTAGCCGCTGGCAAGGGGGAGAGGCTTAGGCCCTTGACGGAGACTAGGCCCAAGCCCCTCATGACCGTGGCTGGCGAGGAGCTCCTTTGCAGGCATATCAGGATGCTGAGGGGCTATTCTAGGGTGATAGTAGTTGGCTCCTACATGCTGGATAAGCTTGAGGCCGCCTCTAAAAGGTGCGGCGGCCCCGTGGAGGTTATAGACCAGGGGGGAGAGCTTGGCACCGGGCACGCCCTCTTGAAGGCTTTGGAGTATGGGGGACCTGGGGAATATACTGTGGTGTATGGGGATGTATTCATGTCCCCCAGCCTATATAGGGCCCTGGAATCCTCCAAGCAGCCGTCAATACTTGCATCAACCACTGATAAACCCTGGGAGTATGGGGTGCTACTAGTCGAGGACGGCATCCTCAGGGGGGTCGTTGAGAAGCCACGGCCTGGGGAGGAGCCCGGTAACCTGGTATTCATAGGGGGCCTCAAGGCCGATTATGACTTGGTGAAGGGATACCTTGAGAGGCTGAAGCCCAGCCCCCGGGGGGAGCTTGAGTTGACTGACGCCCTGACAATGATGGCTGGGGACTGGGATGTTAGGGTGGTTGTGGGGGATGGCTACTGGATCGATATTGGGAGGCCCTGGGACCTGTTAAGGGCCAATAGGCTGGCTCTAGAGCATGAGCTATCCCCCGCGGTCGAGGGCGAGGTGGCTGGTACCAGCGTTATAGGCGAGAGGGTATACATAGGCCCGGGGGCAAGGATAGGGCACTACACAGTTATAGAGGGGCCGGCATACATAGGCCCGGGGGCAAGGATAGGTCCTCACGCCCATATTAGGGAGTACACCGTTGTGGGGCCAGGGGCGAGGATAGGCTTCTCATCCCAGGTCAAGGCGTCTATACTGATGGAAGGTGCTAAGGCCCCCCACCTGAATTATGTGGGTGACAGCATAGTCGGGGAGCATGTTAACCTTGGTGCAGGGACCATAACTGCAAACCTCCGATTCGACGAGTCCACCGTAAAGATGAGGATTAAGGGTAAACGTGTCGATACTGGCATGAGGAAGCTGGGGGCGGTAATAGGGGGCTATGCCAAGACTGGGATAAATGTCTCCATATACCCTGGGGTTAAGATCGGCTCCCATGCATGGATAGACCCTGGATGCATAGTCTATAGGGATGTGTGTAGGGGGGAGCATTATAGGTGCAGGGTGTAGAGGACCGTGTACTCTATACTATATATTCTACACTATAGAATTCTATAGAATTATATATACATGACGGATGCTATATAGCATACTATATACATTTTAGATCGGGTATAAAGCCCTGCATGGTTGACGCAGTGCAATTGGTGGCCGCTAGATGGATATACGGGCCCTGCTATTCACACCAGCACTAATAGTATTACTGCTAGGGCTCCTATCAATGGGCAGCAATGGACGGGATAGTGTATCCCTGCAGGGCGAGGGATCCAGCTTCCTGTACCCCCAGATCCAGGCCTGGGCCAGCGAGTTCACAGCAAGGAACCCGGGTATAATTATAAACTATAACCCGACGGGGAGCGGGGCTGGGCAGAGCTCCTTCCTAAAGGGTGTTGTGGACTTTGCAGGCAGCGACCCACCCCTATCTAGGGACGTGTGGGAGGAGAGCTGGGATAGAGTAGTGCAGATGCCAGTCGTCATAGGGATGGTTGCAATAGTGTATAATGTGCCTGGAGTGGATGAGTTGAGGCTTGACGGGGAGGTCCTCGCCCTAATATACCTGGGGGTTATAGAGTATTGGGATGATGAGCGTATAAGGGCGTTGAACCCGGGCGAGGACCTCCCACATGAGAGGATTATTGCAGTCCATAGGAGCGACTCAAGCGGGACCACGCAGGTCTTCACGCTATTCCTGCATAAATCAGCTCCAGACGTGTGGGGCGAGGACCTCGTCGGGAAATCCATAGAATGGCCCGTAGACGATACCGGGAGGGGTATCGGGGGTAAGGGAAACCAGGGAGTATTGGAGGCTGTAAGGAGCAACCTGTATAGTATAGGCTATGTAGAGTATGCATATGCCATAAAGAATAACATGAAGACCGCGGCGATCATGAATAGAGAGGGCGAGTTCATTAAACCCTCCATGGAGGCCGCGCAAGCCGCCGCGTTGGGAGCGCTCGATAGCATACCAGACTCCCCCGACGGGGACTGGAGCAGGGCCTTCCAGGATATAGTATACGCCCCGGGCAGTGGGAGCTACCCAATCACTAGCTGGTCCTTCCTACTATTCTACAAGAGCTATAATGACCCGGCCAAGGCAGACGCTGTCAGGAGATTCATACAATGGATCAACGTTGAGGGCCAGGCCCACATAGTTGATGGGTATATACCTGTTCCAGCCCAGGTCCGCCAGGTCAACTTGAAGGCGGTGGAGATGATCCATGGATAACACTGGCAAGATGCCTGCGGGGGATAGGAGGCTCTTCTATAGCCTGGCCCCGGCAGCTGTCATATCTATGGGTATCTTGGTAGTCATGACTGTACTATTCATATACTACTCCATACCAGCCGTCAGGGTGTATGGGGCCAAGCTGATAACCACATCCACATGGAGCCCTTCAGAGTATGGAGAGCCTAGCTATGGGCTACTGATACCCATACTTGGAACACTCATATCATCTATCATAGCAGTTGTAATAGCACTACCCCTGGCGCTCTCCGCTGTCTTCTTCACGGAAGAGGTCCTCCCGAGGAGTATGGGTAGTGTGAGGTCCGCGTTCGCCTCATTGATAGAGGCGATGACGGGGATCCCCACGATAGTATATGGGTTGTGGGGGCTGATGGTGTTATCCCCCTTCCTAAGGGATAACGTGTACCAGCCTCTCTACAGGTACCTAGGCTTCATCCCCCTCTTCTCGTGCGAGCCCGTAACAGGGTCTACAATACTGACGGCCGGGATACTCCTTTCAATAATGATCACGCCATTCATATACGCGGTCGTCAGGCAATCCTACAACCAGGTCCCGAGGACCTATAAGGAGGCGATACTAGCCCTTGGAGCCACCAGGTATGAGTATGCCAGGATACTGTTCGGGATGATCAAGCCAGCAATACTAGCTGGGGCCCTGATAGGGTTCGGCAGGGCAGCTGGAGAGACGGTAGCTGTGGCCCTGGTTGTGGGAAACACGTTCAACCCGCCCACGTGCATCCTATCCCCCTCATACACCGTATCAGCCTTGATCGCAAACCAGTTCGCCAATGCACCCCTATACCCATACATGGTCAACGTCCTTGTCCTGGGGGGCCTGATACTCCTTGTCCTAGGGATAATCTCCAACATACTCGGGGTAATGTACCTGGCTAGGGTGAGGTATGTTGCGTGACTGGAGGAGGGTTAAGGAGAGGATATTCCTGGCCGTGACGAGTATCCTGGCGATGGTGGCCGTAGCCCCCTTATTCCATATTATAGCATCCGTCGCCATCAGGGGCGGCGGGGTACTATATAGGGCTGGACTGGACTTCCTAACAAGCCAGCCAGCACCCCCGGGTTCAAGCATGTTGGGGGGGATAGGTCCGGCACTGCTAGGCACCCTGTGGCTTGCCCTATTAACAAGCGCCATAGGGATACCGTTATCCGTCCTAACAGCGGTATTCATAGTCGAGTTCAAGGACCACCCCCTGGCCAGGCTTGCCAAGGTCTTCACGAGCTCCCTTCTAGAGATCCCCACAGTCTTGATAGGGATGCTGGTCTTCCTAACGATAGTATCCATGATGGGCCACTATAGCCTCCTCGCAGGGAGCATAGCGCTAGCCATAGTCATGCTACCCTACACCGTGTCATACGTTGAGAGGGCCATGGAGGAGGTCCCGAGGACCTACAGGGAGGCCGGGTATAGTATAGGCATGACCAGGAGCCAGGTCGTGTTTGACGTAGTAATGGGGATAGCTAGGAGGGGCGTTGCAGCCGGGGTCGTGATAGGGCTCGCGAAGATCGTCTCGGAGACTGCACCCCTACTATTCACCATAGGGAGTGCGAGGAGCAGCTATCCCATGAGCATGAAGGATGTGTTTGAGCCCGGAGACGCTGTCCCACTCCTCATATTCCAGTTCGCCCAGACACCATACCAGAACTGGCAGGACCTTGCATGGGGGGCTGCACTGATCCTAACAGTAATAGTGCTAGCGCTCTTCGCTGCCATGAAGCTTATCGTGAGGGAGGTGCACCTCTAATGGACCTTGTAGAGGTTAGAGTATCGAGGCTAAACGTCTGGATCGGGGGCAAGCATATCTTGAAGGATGTATACTTGAAGGCATCGCCGGGTAGCGTTACAGCGGTGATGGGGCCCAGTGGTAGTGGTAAGAGCACGCTTATCAGGGTGATCAATAGGCTGATCGACCTAGTCCCGGGAGCTAGGGTTGAGGGCGAGGTCCTCCTAGGGGGCATCAATGCACTGAGAGAGGACCCCTATATCGTTAGGAGGCTTACTGGGATGGTGTTCCAGGAGCCAAACCCGTTCCCCCACATGACCATATATGACAACGTGGCGATAGGCCCGAAGCTGCACGGTCTAGCCCGTAGCAGGAGGGAGCTAGACTCCATAGTGGAGTGGGCGCTGAAGAAAGCCCACCTGTGGGACGAGGTCAAGGATAGACTCCACGACTATCCATACCAGCTTAGCGGAGGCCAGAAGCAGAGGCTAAGCCTGGCAAGGGCGTTGGCACTAAAGCCTAGGGTGCTGCTACTAGATGAGCCTACAGCAAATATAGACCCCGTATCGACGACCAAGATCGAGAGGTCTATAATGGAGTATGCGAAGGAGGCCATGGCCACAGTGCTAATAGTGACCCACACCCCCCAACAGGCTGCCCGGATCTCGGACCAGATACTCTTCATATACCAGGGCAGAGTGGTGGAGTATGGCCCTACAAGAGAGCTCGTGCTGCACCCTAAGAATAGCCTCACTAGGAAATTCCTAGGAGGGGAGGTGTGATGGGTATAGACCTTGTGAGGAGGGACCTAGACCGCATATACTCGAACCTGGACAAGCTCTATAACCTAGTAGAGAGGATCCTGAGAGACACAATAGAGGCGCTATCCTCATGGAGAGAGGAGGACCTTGAGGATAGGCTATACATAGTCGAGTCCATGACAGACATGATAGAGGAGCAGGCAACATTCTTCATCGCAAAATACCAGCCCCTAGGCCAGGAGCTCCTAGAGGCTAAATCACTGATTAGGGCCTCCTATGACCTATACAGGATTTCAAGATACTGCAGGGAGATCAATAGGGTAATAAGATACATGAGGGGGAGGGGGATAAAGCCGTCTAGGAGTGTGCTCGAAACGGCGTCACTCGTGGTTGAGATGGTGGAGAAGGCCTATAGATCCTATAGGAGCAGGGACGCAGGGTTGAGGGAAGCCGTGGAGGGTATGGATAATAGCGTTGACTCTGCATATACCTCCATGCTTGAGAAGATAGCCTCGTCAGAGTCTCTGAGTAGGGATGCCGTGGTGGATCTGTTAGTGCTTAGACACCTGGAGAGGATTGCAGACCACGCTGTATACATGACTAAACACGTATAAGCCCTATGCCGGCTTCTCACCCTAAAAACCTTGGATGTGGTTTGATTCTAGTTTATATCCTACTCCTCCTCTAGCTGATACTCTTCCTCCTCAACTTCTATCAGCGCTGTTATCTCTCTAATTATCTTCTCTGCCTCCCTCCTCTCAGCGTTTGCTGCCTCACCCATTATGCTGGTTATGTTGTTTCTTATATGCTCGTCTAGGTCGCCCTCATACTCTATAATAGTCTTCTTCAGGACTAGCGGGGTCGGCTCAGATACAGCCCCCCTGACAACCGCCTTACCCTCGTCTATTGGTGTCACTAGGAGTGCCCCAACTCTTCTTCCCTGGTAGGCTATCCCATATACTATGTCCCCCGTATCTGTGGAGCCCAGCTTCTCAGCCTGGAACTCTATTGCCCCACTCATTATCTCCTCGGCCTGTGATAGGGAGGACCTTACTGCATTGGCCACGTCCTCGTCTGGCATCCTCTTCCAAGCCTGGACCTGGAGCGTGTCTAGGACCCACTGTATCGTCCCGTCCTGTATGTCATAGTCCACTGTTATCCTTACCACGTCGCCCTTGTCTATGTTCAACCTATTCACTAGTATGTCGAATAGTAGCCTGTTTAGCTCCCCCGCCGCTCTCGCGACCTCGCTATTGGAGATCTCCCCGCTCTTAACCTTGTCCCTCAGCTGTGCGAATAATACCCTCCTAACCTTATCCGCATATGCACCAGCTATTACTAGTCCGGTTCTAAGTGTCGCCATTCATGTACCACCTCAACTAATAATATATTGCCTGGGGATTTAATATATATGAGGTTTTCTAGTTAATCACCCACTCCCCCGGCAATCTTTGAGGAGGCTTGCCAAGCCACTCCTACTCTCCATGTCGACTAGGAACGCTTTAGTATCGTCCACAAGTCTCCGCGCAACATCGGCTTTATGCCTCACTCCAGGTGCCAACGCCTCTGGGTAGTCCAGGCCCCGCATCTCAAGGTATATGGCCTCCATCGCCTCAAGGAGCTTCCAGGCATCTCCATATCTACCCCTCCTCACGAGCTCCAGGGAGAGTCTTCTAAGCTCCCCAACGAGGTCCCCAAGGCCTTGGAGGTATGGTACTGGGGGGACGCCGAGGTCCTCGGGCCCCTTTAATCCTGAACCTGTGACTAGGTCTAGGAATAGCCGGGCCTCGACGTATTCCGATACCGCATTATAAACCATCCCGGAGTAGTATAGCTCTGGATAGGGCTTCAATAGTTCTAGTAGTGTAGCAACCCTCGATTCAGCCTCTCCCAGATTCCTTCTTGCACTATCAATGTCACCCCTGTGTATGCTAGTCACGCTCCACCCACTGAACCTTATAATCTCCCTGGAGATCCTTATCGCCTCCTCCCTAGCCCTATCCCTCTCGGCAAGGTATGAGTCTATCCCGCTGATTATCCTTGAAAGCGTGCTCCTATCGAAATCCAATCACACACACCACCAGCATAGTACTACCCGACCCTTAATAGGCCTCCGGGGGGCTGTTAGGATGGTTGAGGGTGTAAGGGTGTGAGGGTTAGGGTATCAGCGCCTAGCCACGTCCACATAGGCAATCCCGATATGCATGGGGGTGTTGGGCGGCTATACGGCACCCTTGGATTCACCCTTGAAGAGCCTAGACTAGTCATAGAGGCCTGGAGGGGGGAGCGCAGGGTATATAGTAGGAGCCCCTTCTACAGGGAGAAGGGCACGATGTTCCTAGACAAGGTCCTCGACGAGTATAATTGTGAGGACGTAACTGTCAGGGTCGTCAAGGAGATCCCGTGGAACATAGGGTTGGGAGCAACAACAGCTCTAGCCCTCTCAATAGGAGTTGCAGCCACATCAGGCTTCTGCAAGGAGGCGCCTGGGAGCATTGAGGAGTTAGCCATAAGCCTTGGCAGGGGCACTGTCTCAGGCCTGGGCGTATATGGCTTCAAGCACGGCGGGTTCATAGTTGATGGCGGGTTCAGAGGTGATCGTAGGGACGTGCCACCATTAATATATAGGGCTCATGTACCGGCCAGGTATAAGATGCTCGTGGCCGTGCCCCTAAACCATGTAGAGCGGATAAGAAGACTGAAGTCGGGCGAGGATAGGATCCTGGACTCTATGCCGAGGATGAGCGAGGACCTCGCATCAAAGCTTAGCAGAATAGTCCTTATGGGCGTGATACCGAACATCCAAGAGGGGGAGTGGAGGCTTGCAGGAGAGTGGATAACCGTATTTAACAGGGAGCTGGGGAGATACTGGTCCAGAGCCCAGGGGGGCATCTATTGCTGTAGGGATGCGGAGGACCTCATAGGGAAACTATTATCCAGGGGCGCGTTACTTGCCTGCCAGTCGAGCTGGGGCCCCACAGTATACGGCCTCTTCGAGGACCCACCTGAGAGCCTCCTCACCGAGATCAAGGGTGAGGGGGTTGATGCATGGTTGACCAGTATAGATAATAGAGGTGCGGTGATCGAGGTGATGGGGAATGGCTAGAGTCGTTGGCATAGATCCTGGCACAGGCTCGATGGACCTCCTAGGCCTCGACGACACAAGCATGAGGGTGTTCCTAGACGTCTCCATCCCCAGGCAGAGGGTTACCCAGAACCCCTCGATAATCCTAGAAGTGCTGGAGGATGCCGGGGGAGAGGGGCTAGATGCAATAGTAGCCCCATCGGGATACGGGATACCGCTCAAAAGGGTCCAAGAGGCGTCTGAGGGGGAGATCGTGGAGGCATCATTCATGCACTCCAGCGACAGGAGAAGGCACCAGATCATAGGCCTTAGACAGCTAATGATAATGTTGAAGAGGAGCAGGCTGAAGGCGTGGTTCACTCCGGGAGTCATACACCTCCAGACGGTGCCTAGGTATAGGAAGATGTGGAGGATAGACATTGGGACGGCCGATAAGGTGTATACAGTGGCTGCAGCACTCAGGGACGAGGTAGAGAGGCACGGGACCCCACTACATGAGGCAGACTTCATAGTTGTGGAGGCGGGGATGGCCTACAACGCCGCCATAGCAGTTGTAGGAGGGAGAATAGTGGATGGGATCGGGGGCACCACCGGGTGGTGGGGCTTCCTAGGCCCGGGATCCATGGATTCAGAACTGGCATACATACTCTCACACGCGTCACCATCATTCCCCAAGAGCCTACTATTCACGGGCGGGGCATCAACACTATCAGGATACAATAACCCGGAGGACCTAGCCTCGGCATACCTGGAGGGCGATGAGAAGGCCATGGAGGCTGTAGAGATGCTCATAGAATCTATCCTAAAGGATGTAGCCGCACTACTGCCAGTAGTCAGGAAGCCTAGGAGGATATACGTCAGCGGCAGGCTGACAAGGATAAACGGGCTCGGCCATGACATGATCGAGGCGCTAAAAGGCTTCCTAAATGACATAGGGGTAGGGGCTACGGTTGAAAGGATTACAAGACTCGGTAAAAATACAAAGGAGGGTGCTACGGGGGCAGCCTTGATAGCAAGCGGCCTGGCCGGGGGTAGGTACCGGTGGATAATAGAGTCTCTCGGCCTGAAGAATTCACAGGGCAGTATACTAGATAACATGCATGGACTCGAAGGCCTTAGGAGAGCCCTAGGATAATACACAACTCTTATTTACTCCACAGGCAGCCAAAACAAGCCACGGGGATATTGATGGTATCAAGCATCCGGCTGACGAGCAGGAGGATCGACATCTATGACCATGTGAAGCCGCCTCTATGCACTAGCTGCGGTAGGATAATAACTCCCGAGACCAGGGCCGTATCATTCTACTGCCCCAACTGCGGCATAGCATTAATATGGAGATGTGAGAGGTGCAGGGCCCAGATAGCACCATACACCTGCCCCAACTGCGGCTTCAGGGGCCCATAGCACCGGGGTGGTTGTGATGGCTAGAGTGGCGGTAGTGTTAAAGGTGTATCCAAACTCGGTCGACCTAGACTTGAAGGACCTCTTAAAGAGGATTGAGGCTAGCCTACCAGAAGGTTATAAGATAGAGGGCCACGGGGAAGAGCCGATCGCCTTCGGCCTCAAGGCGCTAAAGATGATAATAACTATACCCGAGGAGACGGAGGGTGGAACAGAGCAACTTGAAACTCTCCTTAAAGGCGTTGACGGGGTAGAGGAGGTCGAGGTAGAAGCTGTCCATAGGATGTAGCTTAATCAATTATAACTAAAATAATTAACATTAATATTATACGATTTATTAATTACAACTAGTCCTTATATAAAACAAATTAATATTCATAACAAATAAATTATTAGTCTGTATCCATATATAAGGATCACATAC
>JALWGG010000111.1 GCA_027013765.1 Acidilobaceae archaeon | reverse complement strand
CCATAGAATTTATGAGTCGTGAGAGATCCTGCTTTGGTTGTTTTCCTATCTACTCCTCCCATGATTCTCTAATACCATTTACTCCAGACCGGTATGCTCTGAGCTTATCTCTTGCTAGAATCGCTTTTACTAGTGCTTCTCTTATCTTTGAGTCTTTCCACAATTCCCTATCGGTTTCCCACGCCTCTATCAGCCATTTGTCCCTTATCTCGAACCACTTCGCTCCCATCCTCCTAACCATCTCGGCCTCCCACTGTGCGTGTCGGATGATGCCCGCTAGGTTCCTACGCCTCTCCTCTTCAATCTCTTCTATAATATTACTAGACATCACGGCTCACCCCCCAGTATCCTGCAGTCTACTCTAAGCCTTGCGCACCATTTCTCCAGCTCTTCATGGTCTATATAGTCTTTGAATAGCGTGTAGAGAAATACTGCATCCCCGAGGTCTTTCCCGGATCTTCCCCCAGAGCCGAGGTATAGTTTATAGGCTATCTGTAGCTCCAGAGGCGATATTCTAACCACGGACTCGTCGTTCACCACGACCTTTATGCTATGAGCCAATGCATACCTATGGATGTCTGTTCTAGCCAGCTTCGCCTCTATATTGGGGAGGACTATGTCCTTATACATGAACCTAGCGCCGTAGCCCTCTGCTAGATAGTCCCGGTATATCCTCCTCGCTGACTCTTCATTCCCTATATCGCCCTGCATCAACACGAAACCCGCCCTCCTGGCCCTGCGGCACAACTCCACAAACCCATTCTCACCTAGATCCTCTAGTATGAAGCCGATGTAATCGCTCCTCCTACCCCTACCGAAGAGTATCGCTGTGTAGCCAGCAACCACTACATATACAACTCTCTTCTAGAACCTCTGCAAACCTGAATGCAACGATATCCTCTGGCAAGAGTGTTTTCCTAGTAAGGAGGACTACACACCTGCCCCTATTGAACACCAGGCTCCTATCCGGGGTAACGCTCGACTCTCCTACTATTCTCATATCCCTCTCTTCATCCTCATCCTTATAGGACTCCTTCACTACACGCTCACCCCTTAACCGATATCATAATCACCATATATTATCTACTATTATCTCAGGCTGTGGTATAGCCTTGATAATGCAACCCCTCTACTTAAGCTCTAAGCTTTTTGATTAGACCTCCTAACTTGATAACTTCCATCCTCGCTTCTTTACCCTTACCCTTCAGCACACTCCAAGCCCCTCCTTCTTACTTAAGCTTTATTCTTTGTGTACAATGCCATAAGCTGTCTCAATTCTTTTCCAGAGCTATGTTAATACAATGAATAAGATGCTCCCATACATTCCCCTTAAACCCTGCGCTTACCCATGAAAACTCCGTGCCACTGAGAGGTACTCTACCCAGCCCTACCTGTATATAGGCTTAGCTGGGGGATGGGAAGCCAGGAAGTGGAATACTAATATCAATATATTTAAGGAGGTGAGTGTATGGGAGCATGTGGTCATAGATTTTACCTGACTAGCCTAATATTTTATTCTAGGGGTATGGGGGGTTGGCTGAGGCGCTTGTTATTCGTGGCCGTCTTGCTAAGAGGGTTAGGGAGGAGGCTGAGAGGCTTGGCTTTAGTGTTGAGGAGTATCTTGTAGAGGTCCTCAGCCAGGGCCTGGATCCCAAGGGTAGGGCCCGGGAGTATGTGGGGGCCGCTGAGGACCTCCTAGAGGAGGCAAGGGAAGAGCTTAGAAAAGGCAATGTCAGGCAGGCGGCTGAGAAGCTCTGGGGCGCCGCCGCCCTTGCAATTAAAGCATACGCGTTTTGGAAGGAGGAGAGACGGCTAACCAGTCATGGAGAGCTGTGGGAATATAAAAGAAAATTGGAAGACGAGCTTGGTGAGTGGGTTAGCGACTCGTGGTATGCCGCCAGTGCTATGCACACTTGCTTTTATGAAGGCTGGTGTGCTGGGAAGGATATCATAACCGCTCAGAAGAGGGTGGAGAAGCTGGTGAAGGAGGTAGCATCACTAGTAATGAGGGGGCACCAAGGACTAGATTAGGTCAATCTGCTCCCCAGCAATTCAACGTATACCCCGACATTATTGGGTTCATGACGTTCAACTGTATGGTACCTGTACTAGTCATCACTATCTAGGAGATTCCGTCTCGATCCGCCAGTCGGGTGTTTATCTTGCTCGTGCGGGTTTCCCCACACCCAGCTAAATACGTAGGATATGATTAAGCCTGACGCTGTCTAGCTAGAGCTGTAGATGTATCTTAGGCTCTTCTCCTCAGTTCCTAATATATAGTGTTAATCGCTGCTGTTGTTCGGGCCTTCTTCCTGCTTCCTCCCGGTCGGGGGACGGCTTGATGAGGTTGATGGTAGAGGTTGTGATGCTTTAAATCGTTGTGTATTTTTGAAGTTATTTCTACATATATGGTCTTAGAATACTAGTAGATATATATTAGTACTCGACTATATTAGTATTGCCATGTACTATCTCCATAATTGTATTGGCTTACAGTGCGGAGTAGAAGTCGTGGATATACGTGTATTTACGGGTTCAAGCTTGCCTGCTTGGATCCTAGTGGGCATAATGCTGGCTGGTGTCCTGCTTGCATCCGCTGATCAGTCATATAACTTTTCATTATCTAAGGACGACAAGCCACCTATCCTACTAGGTGTTTACTCGCAGGCAGATACTAACGGTTACCTAGGGCTCACACCAACAACGATCTCTAGCACTAAGGATTTGAGCGTTGTCGGAGGAGGCGCTTTACTGGAGGAAGAGGGGGGTAGGAGCTCTTACGGGTTCCTAGCATTGTTTCCAAGTGATTCCTTCACTAAGTTCAAGCTACTTGATATAAAGAAGGAGAGTATACGGAAATACACTGTTCTAGTAGGTGACGTCGATGTTATAAGCAGGATAAGTGGTGCTAGCGGGAGTAAGGGTATTGGAAACATTGCAGGCCCTCCAACAACAGAGGTCTGGGTCTTATATACTGTCTCATTCTTCTTCGCCAGCCTACGTAGCACGGCGATTAACGTGGCAGCCTTTAACGAGGAGGGCAGCCTTAAGTGTAATAATGGGTTTACACTGGATAAATTAAAGCCTGGGCATGGCTCGTTTTATAGCTTTTCACCTGTTATGGTTCATGATGGGGATAAGGCGTATGTTATAGCTCCCATATCTACATCTAGCGACGCCTACGCACGCAACCCACTAATAGTGGCTGAGTTCGATGCAAAATGCGGGCTAGACAGGCACGTCAGCCATAGAGTAGCTACATCCCCAGATAGTAGTGTTATCATATATGACGCCGCCTATAGCAGCGGCTACATATATGCAGTGGGCCGCTACAATAGCGGCGCCTCTGGAGGCGAGGAGGAGCCCAAGATACTACTCCTCAAGATATCAACCAAGACCCTAGATATAGTTGAATCCAAGGCCCTCATAATACCATGGCCTGGAGAAGCTGGAACATGGTCGTCGAAGATAGACGCTTATGGCGATAGCGTGGCTATAGCATCATATTATAGTAGTAAGGACTCTAAAGGGCTAGCCACAACAGTCCTCGACGCGTCCACGCTACAACCGCTATGGACTGGCATAACCAATCTCCCCAACATTGAGGGCTCCGGCTACGTGGCCAGCGTAATCATAAAGAACAACACGGTAATGACCTTGGGATCACTCTACAATGGGATATCCCTCGGCAACCCCGACACGTCTAAGGGATTCATAGTAGCCAACATACTAGGCACCGGAGAGCTTACAGGGGCATATACAATGGGGGTGGAGGGAGCCATAGTAGTCAAGGACTCAACGTTACAGGGAGACACACTCATGATAGCATCCAAGTGGATCCCAGGAGCACTGGATGCGGGCTTCCAGGTACTAGAACCAGGATATAAGCTCCTGGACAAGGACACCATAACTATGATAGACCTGCCAAACTCCATAGCTACACAGCCATTACGCGATGCAGCAGAACTTACCGGAGGACTAAATGTAATAGACACCTCTAGCTCGATGAAGACAGGCTACTCCAATCTACAAGATAACTCCCTATACACAATAACCACCAACATAAAACTAGAAGAAACAACCCCTAGTAATTTGCCAACAACCACAACAGAAAAAGGCAAGACAGGATCCGAAGCAGCAACAAA
>JALWGG010000110.1 GCA_027013765.1 Acidilobaceae archaeon | reverse complement strand
GCCTATAGGCGCTCTGCTAGCCTCTGTGCTATTCGCATTCTTCATAGTAGCTGGATTCCTGCTCCAGCCCCTCGGGGTCCCGGCTAGCTTCGCCCTGCTCATACAGGCCATGGCTGTCCTAGGGGCCACTGTAGCGGTTGCCAGGGGTGGGAGGAGTGGTTGACGTTGCAAGCATACTCTACTCGGGGCTTGCCAGTGCTACACCCCTACTCCTAGCCTCCCTAGGGGAGGCGGTGCTTGAGAGGAGTGGGAGGGTTAACCTTGGGGTTGAGGGTATGATGGCCCTCGGAGCGGCTAGTGGCGTGCTTGGGGGAATCTATAGTGGGAGCCCCTATATAGGGTTGGTTGTAGGGGGCCTCGCCGGCATGATGCTGGCAATGCTATACGTTGCAGGGGCTATACTACTTGGGGCAGACCAGATCGTCGTTGGCCTCGTGATATTCTTCGCCGGGACCGCGCTGTCGGACGTCGTGGGGTCCCTAACCCACGGCTCCCCAGGGCCCAGCATAACGGGGGCCCCGATGGACCCGGTGGCATTCTCAGCGCTACTAGCGGTAGTGCTGGCATGGATACTGCTGGGGAGGACCTGGGTGGGGGTGGAGATCAGGGCCATGGGGGAGTCTGAGGAGTATGCAAGATCCCGGGGGCTGAGGGTCGACATGATCAGGAGCATACTAGCACTTGCAGCTGGCTTCGCCGCGGGGATTGCTGGGGCCTACATCTCGATCGCCCTACACAACGGGAGGTGGTACTCCGGGATCACTGCCGGCTGGGGGTGGATAGCCCTGGGCATAGTGATCCTAGGCTACTGGAGCCCCCCGGGAGTGGCCATCGCATCAGCCATGACCGGGACCCTCCTAGCATCAAGGACCCTCCTAGCAGCCCTGGGGCTGAACGAGGCGATAGCTGACATGACGCCCTACCTGGCAGTCCTACTCGCCCTGGGAGTAGTGTCTAGGCTCGCCGAGAGGGTTGGGGCTAAGCCCCCCTCCCTCGTCTGGAGGAGAGAATGAGCCTGGCAACGAGTAGGGCGAGCAGAATGCACTTCACATAGCTTAGAATGGATGGTATGGAGAACCTGGAGAGGGGGTCCTCGGAGTAGAACCAGGTGTAGATGACTAGTGACGCCGCCACGTCCTGGATTAGTAGAAGGTAGCCGCCCCCGAGTATGTAGCCTAGGGGTGCTATGAGAAGGTTCATCTGGGGGGTGTACACGTATGATGATAGGAGAGCCACGGATATCGATACCCACACCCTCTCCACTACTCCCATCCCCCTGGTGTAGAGTGATGCTAGCAGTGGCAGGAGTATCATCATAGCCTTTGACAGGGTGATGACGAGCCTGTCACCCGGCCCCGACGCAACCAGGAGGAGCCAGCTACCCTCAATATACCACCCTGCATGGTGGGCTATAAAGTCGTGGAACCCCTTTACTCCCGTAAGCATGAATAGGAGGAGAGGGACCGTGCCGGCGGCCAAGCCAGCTATTATGCTCCTGGAGGACCTCCTAAAGTCCATGAGTAGTGGGATGACGGCCGCAAGGGGGAAAACCTTTGTGGAGGAGGCTAGGCCAACCATGAAACCGGCCATGAAGGGCCTACCCTCAACCGCATACCTGACCCCGCGCACTGTGAATGCAGAGGCCACAAGGTCCCAGTTGTAGACTCCATACGTGAATACCGACGGCGTAAGCACCGCTATATAGAGGGGCTTAGAACCCCTCCCAGACAGTCTCCGGAGGTCTACGGGGAGCGTGTGTGATAATAGGATGATCAGGGCCGCCTGGATCGTGTAGTGCATATACAACCCCCAGGGCTCCCCCACGAATGCCCTGGGAAGCGTCGATATACTCCACAGGACCCCGACGAGCGGGGGATACTCGAACTTATAATCTATATAGGGGAGCCCATACCACCTGGGCCCGTCATACCAGCCCCTACCTTCGATATAGATCCTCTTGTAGAGGTGTACAATGTCACTATATAACCCAGCCTCGGGGGCGTGTAGGGCGGCACTCATTAGCAGCATGGAGACTAGTATAAGCCTAGCCCTTGACTCTGGACTCAATAATGCACCCCTACCAGGACCCCTGGGAGCGATGGAGTTTATAGTTAAAACGTTTAATCCCGTTTGGGGTCATGCCCCCTAAATGGTGGTGTTGATGGTTAGGGTGAGCCTCGACGATATAGTAGGTATAGACTATGCCAGGGTAGAGGAGCACATTACAGGATTCATAAGGGGCCAGGTCGAGGGGGCTGGGGTTAAGGGCGTTGTAGTCGGCGTCAGCGGGGGCGTGGATTCCGCTACAACACTCTACCTCTCAGTTAGGGCCCTTGGAGGCGGCAGGGTCTTCGGGCTTGTGATGCCAGATTCAACCGTTACCCCCAAGGAGGATATCGACGATGCAGTACAGCTCCTGAGGTCCTCGGGCGTCGATTTCCACGTCATAGACATAGCCCCCATAGTGGATGTGTACAAGTCCTCAATACCCATATATGACAGTGAGGAGGGGCCCGACAGGGTCCCTGTCGGGAATCTGAGGGCCAGGATCAGGATGAGCCTCCTCTACTACTATGCCAACAAGCTGGGCTACATGGTGGCTGGGACGGGTGATAGGAGCGAGATCCTTATAGGATACTATACAAAGTATGGAGACGGTGGAGTAGATATACTACCCATAGGGGTCCTGTACAAGTCCCAGGTGAGGAGGCTAGCCCTCAGGCTGGGAGTCCCGGAGAGGGTTGCCATGAAGCCAAGCAGCCCAAGGCTCTGGAGGGGGCAGCTGGCTGAGGGAGAGCTCGGGGCTAGCTATGAGGAGATAGACCTTGTACTCTACTCGATCTTCGACCTAGGCCTGAAGCCGGAGGAGGTCCCCGGGGCAACGGGGGTTGATAAGAGGATAGTGGACCTGGTCCTGGAGAGGTATAGGGCGTCGGAGCATAAGAGGAGGATGCCACCCACACCAAGCCTAGACCCCATCAGGAGCCTCATGGTGAAGGGATAAGGGTTGGAGTGCGTCTCAGTCCCACACCACATAACATCAATATTCATACCATACACCATAGGCCCCCCGGAGAGGCAGGGCTCCATAGGGGCTGGAATAGTCGTGGGGCCCGAGGCAACCGCGTGCGTGTCAAGCGAGACGAGGCTAATCACGGGGACAGCAGAGAAGACGCTTAGGCTGCTAGGATGGAGGGGGGAGCCCGGGATTAGGGTGGTTGACCCCCTACCCCCGGGGGCTGGCTACTCTGTAAGCGCCTCCACAAGCCTGGCAGCCGGGATCCTGTATGCAAGCCTTGCGGGGGCCAGCCTGGGTAGCGCGTATATGGTGGCCCACCAGGCCGCGGTCCTCTCCTCAACAGGCCTGGGGGATGTGCTGGCCCTCTCATGCGGCACTGGCATAGCGGTCAGGACACGCCCAGGCCCGCCGGGTGTTGGGAGCGTGGACTGCACCCCGCTGCCCGGGAATATCGCTATACTATCATTCAATGTAGGCACTGAGAGTACCAGGGACTTGATAAGCGGCGTGTGGAGGTGGATGGATAGGGCTATGCGTAGGCTAGACAGGATCATCGAGTCCCCCAGCCTGGAGACGTTCATAGAGGAGTCGCAGAGGTACACCCTAGAGACGGGGGCCCACCGGGTATTCAGGGATGCCGAGAGGCTCCACAGGACCCCGGGCCTTATAGGCTTCTACTTCAAGAAGAGGGTTGCAGTGGTAATAGTTGAGGGGGGCATGGCGAGGGATGCAGTAGAGTACCTAGAGGGCCTGGGGGTGCGGGTAAGGATTCTTGTACCGGCAAGATATCCATACTGCCTCGGTGGGTGCAGGTGACGAGGATCCCGAGGAGCCACCCCAGGTATAGGTCCCTACTGGTTAGGGAGAAGCTGGTCGAGGGGTTCAGGAGGGGTCTTGTAGTCCCCGAGGGGCTCATAGCCCATGGCAGGGGGGAGGCGTTCGACTACCTGCTAGGAGAGGAGTCCCATAGCTTCGCCCTGGAGGCTGAGAGGGTCGCTGCTGCATGGCTCCTATACGCTGACAGGCCCGTGATCTCTGTTAACGGGAATTACGCTGCGCTTGCGGCGGAGGAGATACGCTTGCTAGCAGAGTATACGGGGGCGCTGGTGGAGGTCAACCTCTTCTAT
>JALWGG010000109.1:4979-13086 GCA_027013765.1 Acidilobaceae archaeon | reverse complement strand
CCTCAGCAAGGTATAGGGTCGCTACAGAGATGCCTGGGGGCGCCAGGACGGCGATGGTAAAAATCACTATCCCAAGCCCGCCGTTACACTGGACCAGTGTCCTGAGCCACTTAACCTCCACCGGGAGGCTGGATACGTCTGGTACATACACTCCCCCCGAGCTGCTCGGCTCCCCACTGAATATTGTGAGGCCCGTAGTCGTCCATGCACTAACACTCTCAAACAGTGAGTCTAGCAGGGGTATCCCCAGTAGCGCTCTGAAGGGAAGTGCGCCGAAGACGGGTGTTAGAATCCATATGGCCACCGTTAGCGCCACGGCCTCCGAGTAATTTATACGCGTATAGAAGGATTTGTAGAGGATCAAGCCGGTGGATATGTATGAGGCTCCTAGAAATATGAGTAGCAGTGGCCCCCTGCCGGGAGCCGATGCGTAGCCCAGGATCCCGGAGGCCGTTATGGGGATCCCAGATGCCACTAGTGATGCTCCTAGTGCCCATGCCAGGCTTCTGGCATTCAACCCTGCTGTACCGCTGCCTCTTGTATGGTGTACTCCTTAATCAATTCATCAACGGCTTCCGGCCCGGCCTCTTTAAGTTTCTTCAACTCCTCTATTAGGCTCTCTACGATCTCCTTATAGTCTCCTATAACGCCGTAGTCAGCCTGGTTGAATATGGGCGCCTCTGGGTCTATGTTTATTGCAACGATCCTTGTAGCCTCCCTCACGCCTATCATGTGCTGGGCGGCACCGCTTATACCGACTGCTATATAGAGTATGGGCTTCACGCTTTTACCAGTCTGCCCCACCTGCCTCTCGTGGCTGATCCATCCTGCATCCACAGCCTTCCTGGACCCTGCCACCACGCCTCCAAGTATGCTTGCGAGCTCCTCTAGGAGCTTGAACCCCTCTGGGCCTCCTAGGCCCTTGCCTCCCGATACAATGATCTCTGCCTTCTCAATTGGTATCTCCTCCCTCTTCAGGATGGTCCTTGAGACCAGCCTCGTCCTGGTCTTCCTGACCTGTACCGTCTCCCTTATGATCTCCCCTTTCCTGGTGTCGTCGGCTGGTGGGACTGGGAAGACGTTTGGCCTGGCAGTACCTATCTGGGGCCTCCTGAAGGGGGTCTTGATGTATGCAAGCATTATGGCTGCGAAGGGTGGTCTTATGAGTAGCACATCCCGTGTCTTCTCATCTACATCGAAGTCTGTACAGTCGGCGGTTATGCCTGCCCTTAGGGTGTTTGCTATATATGGGCCCATCTCTCTGCCTCTCATGGTTGCTGCTATCAGTATGACCTCTGGCTTGTACTTCCTGGCAAGGTCTACAACCACTTGGCCATAGACCTCTGGGTAGTATTCCTTGAGGTCCTCGCTGTCAACCACTATAACCTCATCTGCTCCATGCCTTATCAGGGTTTCAGCATGCCTCTCCACATTATACCCTATAAGCACCCCTACTACCTTGCTCCCCAGCTTTCCAGCAATCTCCAGTGCCGGGGTTAGCATCTGTAGGCTGGCCTCGCTCACTCCCTCCTCGCTTGCCTCAGTTATGACCCACACATTCTTGAACTCGTCAGGCTGCTCACACGGCCATTCAGGACACAGCTTCCCGCAATCCACCTTAGGCATCCCAATCACCCCCATAGAGCCTTGTGTAGTGCCTCCCTAGTCTTCTCGTCCTGGAATAGCTGCGCTAGTATCCACCTAGCCGCATCCCTAGGGTCCTTAGGCTTGTACACGATCTTCCTCCTGGGGACTTCTGGCAGGTATGTGACTTTGGATACTATGGTTGGAGACCCCTTCAAGCCTACACATCTAGGGTCTAATCCCAGGTCCTTATTGCTCCACACTATTATGGGCTTCTCAAGCTTCACCCTCAACTTGTGTGAGAGCCTGACTGGCCTGGCCTTTAAGGCCTTCATGGCAACGCTGACAACCGCCGGAAGCCCGACGTCGAAGGTCTCTACAGCGTTCTCAAGCTGCCTTTCAACCCTGAGGGCGCCGTTAACCATCTTGGCATTCTTGACGTAGTAGATGTATGGCCAGCCCAGCCAGCTGGCCACCTGGGCCCCGATATGGGCGGTGCTCGAATCTATAGTCTCCTGCCCGAACACCGCTAGGTCCACCTTCCCGATCTCCCTCTCTATCTTCCGGATCCCCTCAGCGATGACATAGCTGGTGGCAAGCGTGTCGGCCCCGGCGAAGGCCCTATCGGTGAGGAGGACGGCTTTATCAGCGCCCATACCTAGTATATGCTCCAATCCCTGCACAGCTGGAGGGGGGGCCATAGTCAATACTATGACCTCGCCTCCATACTCGTCCCTCAGCCTCAATGCAAGCTCTGCTGCTGGCAGGTCGTGTGGGTTTACTATGGCTGGGACTCCGGTCCTAATGAGTGTGCCAGTCTTGGGGTCGAACCTGACGGCCTGGGTGTTTGGGACCCACTTTATCCCTACAACGATCCTCACTGCACCCACCTCACGTGAATCTATACTGTATACCCTTACCGCTCTTGGGGTACTCCCACCTGATCTTGTCTTCAGGAGTTATCACTCTGCACAGCCCGCATTCGAAGCAGCCTTCATAGCTGAATAGCACCTTGTCTCCGATCATTGTGTAGCAGCCTGCGGGGCATAGGTGCACTAGTGCCCTCTTCCTGAGGCCCTCCTGGTCATCCATGGGTATCTCTATGTGGGGGTCCTCGTCGACGTCCCATATATTCCTTTGGAGGAGGTCCTCAAGCTTGAGGGGCTTATCCAGGGGGCTTGCCTGTGTGCTCAAAGCTTACTCACCACCGATCCAAGCTTCATGATCAGCTTTGTAAGGCTAATATCCTCCTCCGCTAATGATTCTAGTAGTGCATCGATTAATGTCGGTTCCTCATAGTCTGCTTCATACAACTTCTCCAGGATCCTAATTAATACTCCAGGCATGCTTGTGAAGTAGCACTCGTCCTCCATCCCCCTACCTATCCACCTATGCCTGACTAGCTCCCTCCAGACGAAGCTCTCCTTAAGCCTCTCTTCATAGAGTCTAAGGTTCTCCTCTGTAGGGCCGCCTCTGTTGAATGCCTCTATAATAGCCTCTGCAGCTATCCTCCCGCTGGCAACCGCGAAGTCGACACCCCTGACCGTGTAGCCCGTGTTTAGTAGGAGCCCGGCGGCGTCTCCGACTATCACTAGCCCTGGAGCGTATAGCCTCTTGGGCACCATCCTCAATCCTCCCTCAATCGTCATGTGGGCACCGTATTCCATCACGTCTGCATCCTTCCAGAACTGTTTGAAGTATGGGTGTAGCCTGAATTCCTCAAGTATCCTTGAGACGTGCTTGTTGATCTGCCCGGCCTCAGCCTTCTCCATGGCCTTTCCTATATGTAGTACAAGGCCTATTGCTATTGTATCCTTCATAGTGTAGATGAACCCTCCGCCCGGTATCCCGGCGGTCACGTCTCCGGCAACCATCCAGGCGAGCCCCTCACCCTTAGGCAGTGCGAACCTCTCCTCTATCGTGCCCTTGCCCACGTTTAGGACCTCCTTCACACCCAGTGCAACATAGCTGGGGTTAAGCCTCTCAACCAGGCCCAGCCTTTCGAGTAGTAGCCTGTTAACGCCCTCAGCATCTACAACCACGTCAGCCTCTACAGTGTCTGGCCCGCTCCTCACGCCTACAATCCTTCCATCCCTAACCACTATCTCATCGACCCTAACCTCGTCTACAAGCACAGCCCCAGCCTCCACAGCCTTATCACTCATCCACTTAGCAAGTTCCGGGAGGTATGTGGTGAACCCGACCCTCCTGCCAAGGCTATACTCTATAGTAGCTACCCTAGACCCCCTGACGAAGCTTATCCTCTCCCTTGTAACCCACCTATGTATGGGAGCCTCCTTGTCTAGACCCGGCCATACATCCCTAAGAGGGGGCGCGTATACCTTGCCCCCGAAGAGCTCCTTCGACCCTGCACCACGGCCCCTCTCAAGGATGAGGACCTTGAAGCCGGCCTTGGCTAGGAGGTAAGCAGCCGCCGAGCCAGCTGGCCCAGCGCCCACAACTACAACATCAAATTTTCCCGGCACACCATCCATCCTACCACCCGCTGGGTCCCTTTACCCCGGGGAGACACCCAGTTACAAGCTAGTATGTATTTAGGATATTTTATATCAAGGGATATGGAGTTTACCATCTAACAACACCGAATCAAATATATAGTAGGCCCGCAATTGAGCCTCTAGATACTCTACACAAGTCAGTGCTTGAGACCGTCCTCACGGGGGAGGGCCCTCGGGAATCCCGCTCCACATCACCCAGCTATATAGTCCTATGTTGATTATTTTTATCCCTTCAACCTAAACCACGCTTACTGGTGTAGGTATTGGCGGTCGACCCTAGAAAGGTGCTGCCGACTAAGATAAACTTGATAAGGCTACGCAGAGAGGAGAAGATGCTGAGGAAGATCCGGGGGGTTATGGAGGAGAAGAGGGAGGTCCTCCTCCACTATATAAAGAGTGCCGCGGAGGAGTATAACAAGTATCAGCAGGAGGTCTTCGCAGCCATAAACGAGCTGTTCACAGAGTATTATCTAGGCCTATCCGAGGAGGGGTTCGAGAGGGCTGCAGGCTACAGCGAGGCGGTTCCTGAGACCCTTAGGATTGAGGCTGGTACAAGGATACTATTCGCCGTCAAGACACCCACATTCACCGTGAAGAAGGAATCAATACCCCCCCTAATGCCGCCTCCAGCGGTTAGCCCGCACCTAGTAAATAGCTGGTACATGATGAGGAGGATCCTGCCCAGCATACTCAAGATGGCCGAGTATGAGGAGATGCTTAGAAGGCTAATAGAAGAGCTGAGGGAGACTCAGAGGCTTATCAACGCGATGGACTACGTCATACTACCTAGCTACAGCAACGCGATCAAGTTCATAAAGAGCGTGCTGGACGAGAGGATGAGGGAGGACTTCGTCAGGCTCAAGATGCTGAAAAGAAAGCTTGAAGAGAGGGCTATGGAAGAAGCAGCCCAGCAAATATGAACACTCCAGTGATCGCCAGCAACGCCTTAACGAATCCTCCAGGAGTCAGGTTCCACAGGCTCCTAAACGCCCTCGCAGCCAGGTATAGAGTTGCGAACCCGGCTAGTATTATGAATAGCGTGAACCCAGCCAGCAGTAGGTAGTAGCCTAGATCCGCTTGTGGAACTATGCCGAGCTCCTTAAAACTGTTTAGTACCTGGCTTAGATCCTCTACAGCCATAACCTATCACCAGTAGCATTATATGTGTGGAGTAGAAGTTAAGCCACATAGGGGCTGTATCACCCTGATATCACTCCAAGAAGGGCCACAGCCAGGACTGTATAGACCACAGACATTACCAGGCCAACACAGACCTCCCTAGCACCCGGCCTCCTGCCAGACGCCAAACCTCCTCCAACGGCTAGCAACAACAGTCCAACAACATTAGTCACCCAATAAGATACAACGAACAATCTACTAACACTCACGTCAATAAGCATAGATAAAACCTTGGAAATGACTAGTGCAAGGGGGACATTAACGAACAGGTCATTCCACCAGGAGAGAGGGCTCAATATAAAGCCCACACCCGCAATCCAGACACCAGCCAGACGTCTAACCCCTCCAAAACCCATCCCCCAACACCAGTAACGCCATAAATATACACCAACCTAATATCACCTAGTATCGAAACCTGGAGGACGATCAATAGGTAAACAGTAGTGCTTATATAGACAAAACTATAGGGTTACCCAAGACAATATAACAAGCACCACAGGCAAGACCAGTCTCAGGCCACTCACATCAATGGCAAGCGAAGAAGCGAGCCCAAGCGCAAAACCAACTATCATATCAAATCCTATACCAGATGGAGCCTGATAGGCTCTGCCAACAAGTGTGAAGGCCATAAAGAGTGAAACCACTAGATTAGCTAGAACACCCCGCCGTGTACTAGCTCCGTCATTTATGCAGGCCAAGGAGCCGAGAAGCGGAGCAAACACGGTGAACCACGTGTAAGACAGCCATCCCCCCGCAGCCCTCACCGCACCAGCATAGGCAGGAGCAATAGAACATACAAGACGAAGCCTGCCAGTATAAACTAGTAATAGAGAGGCAGACAGGAACAACAGCTTATATCCTAGGGCAACCCAGTCATTAAGCGTAAACCTGCTCCCGAGAATAACAGCCATTACAACCTCATATACAAGCCACGCTGGAAAAACCACAAGTAAAGCCACACGGAGATGCACCCCTGCACACCATTAAGAGCACGGAAACAACGTAGCCCCTTAAACTTCATCTACCAATAATGGTAAGGAAGCAAATGTAGCTCGACCACCAGGACATGGCACTGGTAAGTCGGAGGCCCCGAGATATACCCTGCAAGTTATCATAAAATTCATTAATCTAGTTCTTCTATATGCTAGTATAACACTTCTAGGAGCCACCTGTGGATTGTATCCATTTACGGAAAGTCGCCGAACTCCTTGAACTCGATCTCATAGGTCATTGGATCCCCGTCCTTATACCAGTAGTAATACCATGTATAGTCTTTGCCAGAGACGTCATATACCACTATAAAGGGAGTGGTATAGGTATTGTCATCACGTCCTGCCTTATATACATCAACATTCAAGGTCACACACCCAAGTCCATAACAATAACTGATTCCGGTTGACACATCGGCGCCAACCTTCTCATCCGACTCATAAACGCCTCCGAATGGTATCTCACGTGTACCAACAACAGGCCCAACAGGGTCTACAGGGGTACCTGGCTGATACTCGCCTAGATAGGTCGCCGAGCTTAGATCTCTTATCAACAACGGAGTAATACTATAGCTAGGCCCGATATAGCATACACCAGCTACACCATCCTGGCCTCCAGGGCTATACTCTAACCTATATTCCACATATCCTAGCTGAACTCTACGCTCGCCATTACTAGCCCTCTGAGAGGACTCAACACTTACCCCCACCGGAGTCAATTTTTTACCTGCTTCATACCAAGAAGACCATTCATAGCACTCGCATGTAGCTAGATCCCAGTCAACGCAATCCTGCTGAAAGCTCGATAAGTACATTGCCGATGTTACCGAATTATTTATTATTTTGAACGCAACTTCCAACCCCTCAATGCTATTGATGACTGCAAGCTTAGTTACAGCTTCACACGTGTTCTCAAAAGTAAAATCACAATAAACGGTATCCTCTACCTCGCTAGGCTTGAACCTTCCAGGATCGGCTATGCTAACATTAACTTCTACATCCACAATGGGTTTCTTAGGCCTAACCTCAACTATTGTAGTGCCTGAAGCCTTGAGACTAGCTCTAGAACCATTAATATCATAGCAGTGGATGATGACTCTATACTCCTGCGGATCCCTGTACTCTATACTGCCATCTATACTATACTTGACGGGAGGAGCATTTCTAACGTAGTCACTAACCTCAACAACACTTCCAGGCTTCGCCCTACCTGACCACACTAATTCCCTTGAGTCGTGAGGGATAGGATTATAGGGGGTGGAGTACCTATACACCATTACTCCACACATATCCGCTTTAATATCCGGAATATTTATATATAGATTTACTAGAAGAGGCTCGCCACCATTCATCCACTCATAAAATAATAGTTTAATATTATCAAGCGGATTAGTAATAATACTGAAACCCAGTAAACTTATTAACAATAATCCAACTATAATAAATCGTAGTTTAAATATTACACTATAACTATTATTCAAGCTCATCACCCCACTATAATATCACTATTAAACATTAAATTTCTTAAGAATTAATACTTTATAACATTGAACTGGAAGTATTATTTATATTATGGTTTCATTAAATATTTATTTATATTCATTATTAATACATATTCTTTAGTTCAATTTAAGATTTAGATTCTTTTTAGTATAGGAGATTAACTAGTATAACCTGTCTGGAAACGCATTAATTATCCACTTAGCATTTCAATATGCTTATGGTCATAATATTTCCCTTCTCCAACTATCTTGTTCCAATCCAGTAGCTATCCTCAATGGTATAAGCTTAAGGAAGGCTATGAACGGACGAGAGGCTCTGATGAGCTAGATTGCG
>JALWGG010000109.1:0-4969 GCA_027013765.1 Acidilobaceae archaeon | reverse complement strand
ACAATAAAGCCCGTGGAAGAGCGCCGCCGTAGCTCAGCCGGCAGAGCGCCGCCCTGGTAAGGCGGAGGTCCCGGGTTCAAATCCCGGCGGCGGCTCCACAAGCTATCAACCAACACGTCAAAACAATCAAACTCAATCAAATACTCATCCACCACCTAACCCAGTTCCTTAATCAATTGTTCAATCAGCTATACGCTTGCTATACGCTACTGACGGCATGGAAGCGTATAGCAAGATTAGCATCCGAAGACCCGGGTATTACTTCCAGTGAGGACTCTCCCACTAACCCATATTTGGGCCAGACTTCTATAGGGGTAGCTGAATTGCTACCGAGGGTTGAGAATATACCGTTGGAATCCTGATAACCCTGAAATGGTGATCCTACCTAGAGAATATGGCCTGGCTAGAAACGCTAAAACACTAGGAGCAGAATAACTAGTTAATGGGTGGAGGCCCCGGGACTGCGGGGGTGTACCGGGAGGCCGGATGACGCATCCCCCGCATACCCTTCACCCTCTTCTAGGCTTACAGGTTTCACATGTTCCTCTATATTTAGAGAAAATTCAACCTGAAATTGGGTCGGTTTTCCCTCTCATACACCTTGCTTTATATCGTCTCGCTTGTTATAAGCATATAGTTGCTGAGTGCCTTGTTGGCTAGTAAGAGTGAGTCCGCTCAACTACTCGGATATTAAGGGGTATCGCTATGACTTGTAATCATGGCTATCTCTCCTGCATTTGCTTTAGAAGGTGGTGCTTATGGTTCTCTATGGTTGTATGGCGTGTTGAACTGGGTAATTAATAGGGTTTTGGGGCGGTGTGTTTATTGGCTTGAGGATTCAGAGTATATACTTCTTTAGATTATTAACTGTTGGTATTTATAATATTAACATATATATTATCACACAAAAACTAGAATTAGATTTGAAGGGTTAGAGGTTTAGTATGCTGTCTACACAGCTACTTCTCCTCTAACCCAACCGGGGTCTCAGTGTTGGGTAGTGGGAATGAAGGGGGATGGAGTAGGATTAACCTAGTCATAGCCCTAATACTCCTCATCCTAACACTACTGCCGGCAGGGATAACTGGCGGCAGCCAGGTAGCTGATAGAGACACTAAAATCCTATGCAGTTTTAAAGGCACAAACGAGCTCTACGGAATGATCCTAACGAGATTTGATATATACGGGCCTAAAGGACCACAGGTTGGAGACCCACTAGTCGTGTTCCTAACACTGGTCTATGTAGGGGAGGAATCCCCGGTAACCCTTGATAAGATAGCTGTTGCGGCACAACTGCCAGACGGTAGTATAAAGGAGTATGAGGATAAGTCGCTTAAAGGTAAGAACATAAGTAGTGGTGAAACAATAGAAACGCATATAGAAATTGAGTTGACGATGGAGGGAGAGTGGATATTTTGGCCAGTATTCTCATACCACTATAGAGGAAAATCGGTGGAGTCTAAGGATACATGGGATGAATGCCATATAAAAGTGTTTGAAAAGGAGGCCACCACTACAACAACCACTCCGAGGCCAGACATAGCGTTCTACCCCTACACTACACTGCCTCCTATAGGATATACGTCGTGCGAAGGCTTCAAGGCCCATATAATGAATATAGGGGATGCCCCAATACCCTATGAAACATATACGCTATTCAAGATAAAGTCAAAGAATACGGGAACCACATGGACCTTTAGAATCGAGACACCACCACTGGATGAAGGGGAAGACACCTACGTATATACAGGCCCGTTTATCGGGGTTCCAGGGCACGTCTATGAGGTTAAAGTACAACTCGATTACGGGGATATGGTAACAGATGAGAGGAGCGAATTTAATAATGAGAGGAGCGTAGAAATACCCTATAGCACGGCATACCTTCCAAAACTAAACATTAAGATAAAGGACGCGATTCTAATTAATGATAGTCTATACTTCAAAGTAGAAAATACTGGATGCATAAATACACCGCCATTAACAGTGCACCTTGATATACTAGGTGCAGGAGCTCTAGACGAGCACGGCGACGTTGCATCGATCCAGGTACCAGTGCTGGAACCCGGTGAGGAGATGCAGTTAAACTTCTCGAATATAAGCGGGTTAATAGAGCAGACCGGCCTATCAATGCATATAAAGTTAAGGGTCAGGATAGACCCTATACAGGAAATATTCATCGTTGAGGGGCGTTGGATCCTAGTTGACGAGTCAATCCTCAGCGATAACGTAGTTATAGTGAGGCTTGGAGGTGCACCAGTGATACCTGGACCTTCAGCCTACTTCATACCTAAAGGCCTGGACCATTACACAATAGACAATGCCTGGATCCCCGTATCACTCTCGGAAGCCCCTGGGGCAGAGATCATAGTTACATACAGCATTGAGGGGTGCAACGCAAACGCGTCACAAAACCCCTACAACCCATACTGGATAGACCTAGACATACCACCTAATGGCTGTCCCAATGACCGGTTCACCCTAGTCATAACGGCTGAGGAAAATGGCATGTCTAGTACCAGAGACATCGACATATACCTTTATGAGCTTGAGGACCCGGAGCCTGCAAGGGATAAGTTAGTCAGCAGGTGTGTCCCTCAATCGATTCTAGGAGTATATGGCCCATTTGTGTTCACAGACATACCAATCCTCATCCCCTACAAGCCTACAACACTATTCAGACCATACACATACATATCCGTGGCTCAGAACGGCGAAATCCAGTATGAAACAGTATATCCAACCATAGACGTCTACCTGGAATGGAACAGCTCCGGAGGCGTAAGAGAATACCACATACCTCAACACGCTATAGACCTCGATGCAAGAGCGCCCAGCGGCATCGCTATATCATTCACAATACCCGGAGCAGAGGTGTTCGGGGACACCGATCTAATGGCTATAAGTGGTTTCAAGATCAGGCTGGCAATCCATCCAGCGTCAAAACAGGAGATCAATAAGGAATACAGGAGTGTATGGCTACATAACGGCGTAGTACTCCCATCCTATGAAAGGAGCTTCCACTTCGGCAACACGCTCTGCCCCAGGCTAACCTGGGATATGTGGGAACAGTTCTGGGGCGCGGATGCAGTATATGACTATGTACTCGATTACAGAATCGGCAATGACACGGCGATGGAGCTACTCTATAACATATTCAGTAAGATGTGTGACGTGGGCAGGTGCTCGGGATACGCGTTGGTTAGCGCCAAGTTCAACATACCAGGGCTGGTTAGGGTTGAAGGAGGCTGCAGCGGCTCAGTGCCCAGACCCTTCACGCTACCCCTAGATGCCATGGTATACATGAATGAGGACCCCTCTAGGAGCTTCCATTCACATAGGATAGACCTTGACACCTACATAACTTACCAGTACATGTACTCCCTCGATGATAGGAACATATTCCATGGGATACGCCAATTAGAGAAGTGGATTAAGGGAGAGGACGCTATAGGAGATATAGTAGAGGAGCTGCTGGCCTGGCAGAGGCAACCGGATACGCCGGATAAGTGGGACAACATATACCTCCTCTTCATGTTCTCCAAGGAGAATATAGAAAACAGCCACACAGTGCTGGTTTACAGGGTTGAAGTAGTAGATAGCAACCATGTTAGGGCATGGGTTGTAGACTCAAACAGGCCATTCCAGCCCAATGGAGAAACCAACCAGAAGAATAGCCACGCGGACTTCTACTGCTGCGACTCTAACGGGAACTGGTATTTCGAGTTCTACCTGGACGACGGGCCAAACGCTACTGTCATAGACGATTTCGCCTTCATCACTCCAGCCAGCATGCTACAGGGAGAGAGCAACGCGTTTACAGAGGCTGACGCAATGGAGACCATAGCCACCCTCCTAGACAACATACTAGAGCTATATGAATCCCTGGGCGCGGTAAGCGGGGGATACAGCGGAGGCAATGAGCCTGGGATACTGATAATAACAGGGGATACAAGGATAAACCTTACAAGCATTGAGGACATGGATGGAAGGCCTATTGCAACTCTATGGAACATTGGGGAAGTCGATACAAGGGATCTATCCCCATACGCGATCCAAGTACCAATAATTCTACCAATGTCAACCCCATCATACATATTCCTCACATCAACACCAGTGAAAATGACGCTGACCGCAATGAACGATGGAGAAGCAAACATAGCCCTGCAAGGGGAGGCCAAGACGCTTAGTATAACATACCAGGCTAAGAAGGGCAAGCAATCGGTAATCTCGCTTAAACAAGACCTAGCCTCAATAATAAAACCAAACCCAGGAGGCAAATATACAATAACATTTAAGATACTAGATGAGGACCTATATAGGGAATTTACTATAACCTCTAACAGCACAACAGAACCCATAGAGATAGACTTTTCAAGGCCTGAAGAGGTTAAAATAATAAACAGAGGATCAAGCATAATCGCAATAGACATCAAAGTGAGATTATATGATAAGACAGGAGAACATGTAAGGGACTATAAGAGGATCTCGATAAGCCCAGGAGACACTATAACAGCTGTACCCGAATCATGGATGGACCTTGAAAACAGTAATCTAATCCTATCGATAGATAAAGGTTCCGATGGGACGATAGACGAGAAAATCACGCATAATACAAGTACAGCAACTAAACCAGCTGAAGCAAGTACAGAGAGTGAAAAGAAGGGATGGCTGCTAGAGGAACTTCCAGTCGACGCTAAAACTCTATTACTAATACTAATGATATTACTAATACTTGTACTTCTACGCAAAAGAAAATAAAATATCAATCAAGTTTTCCACCATACATATTTTTGAGCCATTTTTAATAATTTGTTATCAAATTTCATTTAGATGTTCATTTAGATGTTGCTTTTGTTTTTACTCCTGCAACATCAAAAGGTGATTTTGGTGATTTAGTAAATATTATTTTGAAGGTTTCACCTCCTCGACGTTTGATAATAACATCTTCAAATTTGGCAATATCAAGGAC
>JALWGG010000108.1 GCA_027013765.1 Acidilobaceae archaeon | reverse complement strand
GACTCGTATTATGGGTATGGTTAGGGGGATTAGGGGGCCCTTCATGAGGCTAGCCGTGCTGGAGATGGTTATAGGGTTCGGAGCAGCGATGTCGATCCACAACATAGACTACTACTTCGCCTTGAAGTATGGGGTCACTAGTGGAGAGCTGGGGAGCGTCTTCGGTGTCCAGCAAATGGTTATGGGCCTCCTGATGCTTAAGCTCCCAGGACTATCTGACAGGCTGGGAGGACCTCTAAAGGTCTACCTACTAGTAACCCTATCCAGCATACCACTACTCATAGGGATGACGCTAACAAGCAACTACCTACTGGCATCGACCCTATACCTTGTCAGGAGCATACTCATGAATGTAGCCACCCCCCTCTTCGAGGCATTCGCACTAAGCCTAGTCCCCAGGAGCTTCAGGGGGGTTGCGAGTAGTATTCTAAGCCTATCCTGGACCCTCCCGGCGAGTGGTGGCAGGGTTGTGGGGGGCTATCTCCTGGATATCAACGTGGAGCTCCCTCTAAGGCTGACAGCCCTGTTATATACAATATCCCTCACGGGCTATGCGTATATAGGTAAGAGGCTTGGCAGGCTCTAGGAGGGATAAGTATTATTAACGGCTACCAGAATGTAGCGGGTACTGGTGGGTTGCTTGCATCCAGGAGTGCAACCACCATTCGATAAGGTAAGGCTACTAGTAGAGGGCTTCGAGGGTTTAAGGAGCGGGGCCAAGTACATGTTGCTCGGGCTTATATTCTGGGTCGCAGGCCTGCTCCTAGTAATCCTGGTACTCCTAAGCGGGGGGTTGGGAGGCTCATCTGGGACAGTACTGGGCCTCATAGTAATCATTATTGGAGCAATTATCGGATTATATGGCTTGGTTAGATGGATGAATGGTGGAAAACGGTTCAGAGAGTTCGACGAGGACCTTAGGTATGGGGAGCTGGGGCCAAAGTACATGCTATACTCAATACCACTACTAGTCCTCGCACTACTACTGCTGGCAGGGGGAATAGTTATAGAGAGCGCCCTGGAACTAATCATGGGATACATACTCCTGGTGGTATCAGGAATCATAGCACTCATAGGATACATACTCTTCGGCATATTCCTCCTGAAGCTGGACAACTTGAGGATTGATGGAGTACGCATGCCAGACTTCAATATAGACGCTATCCTATGGTTCATAGGCCTACTATTCAATATACTAAGCATAGTGGCAGTTATACTAATACATATGCACTCTAACGCGGCAATCGAAAGGATCACAAGCGCACGGTATAGGGCCGGGATCAGGGTCGGTTAACCCAGTGCTCCTCACCGGTTCAGATGCGCCTCCACCTCATCCCCCATCTATACCCTCTTTATGCTTGTAAGCACTCTTATCTTCTCCACGGCAAGCCTAGCCCTGGGCGTTAGCAGGTACTTCATGACCACCAGCGCCTTCAAGGGCACTATAATCTTCTTTGTATCCCTATACCCACATATGTCACAATCAACCCTAACCCTTATGGTTACATTCTCCGGCGTGTCAACTAGCCCTTCAACCTCATAGGTGTAGCTAGCTATCCCTCCACAACGTGGACACTCGCCCAGCTCCTCGATCGTCTCCCTCAGCATAAGGCTTGGCACCCGGGGCGGCCCCTGGGCCCCCGGATATGGGTATTCCTGGTATTGTGGGGTATATTAGGAGTGTGGCTTATAGTATCCCCTGCTCCCTTAGCCTCCTCAGAGCCCTCCTGAGGACCTTTCTAACCCTCCACCTCTGGTTCAGGTCCTTGTAGAGTATTAGTGTCGCCTCTCTTATACTCCCAGTCTGTGTTAGTAGCCTGAGTATCCTCCTCTCATCTTCACCGAGGTCCTTCAAGTACCTCAACGCTATCCTAGCTATATCCCCGGGGTCTAGGCCCATGTATGGGTCCTCCCTGTCGAGGTCCTCAAACTTCTTCACGATCCTCAACCCTATTATCGTCACTAGATCACCTGGATCCAGCCTTCCATAAGCCCTCTCCAATGCCTTTAGAAGCTCCCTCCTCGACTTGAAACCGTCCCTCCTTGCATCCTCGTCGGTGAGATCTTCGACCCTCTTCACAATAGTATACTCTATGGCAGCCTTTGCAACGGGCCTACCGCCTCCATGTATTATCACCTCCTTATACCTAGGCTTGACCACGCCTATCCTGATAGTCGTCCTCTTCGCCCCGGAGAGGAGCTTCTCTACATACTCACCCTTCACCATGATGTGCCTGCCAATGTACTGCACGCGCCTATCGTTATTACCCCTCGACACCTCCTTGGCACCCCTATGGGGGCCAGTGAGGCCGCATCCACCCCCATCCTACCCGGGGGTGGCTCCGAGCCTATCAAGGCTATGTGGATGGGCCAAAGCTTTGAGGCCCCCGTTATTCTATGAATTCACCCCTGACGATGCTATGCTCTCCTATAACTGTTCCGGGCCCGGTGACGCAGCCGATCCTATACTCCTCCTGGGACTTTTCCAGGGCCTCCCTTATCCAGGGGAGCCTGGTCTGGGGTGTTGTGGGCTCTGCTACTACTTGTGGCTTGATTGTTGAGGATTCCCCGATTATACACCTCTCTATATAACTGTGGGCCCCGACTTTTGCCCCCTCCATCACTATAGAGTCCCTGACAACCGTTAGGGGATCCACGGACGCCCCAGACTCTATCAGGGTATTGGGCCCTACAATAGACCCCTCACCGATCGACGCCCCCCTGCCTATATATGCTGGCCCCTTGACTATTGCTCCCTCACCTATAACTGCATCCTCCTCCACAACCACCGGCCCCGTCACTATCGCATGCCTGGATACTACTGCATCCTCATCAATTATAGTGGCCCTCCTGGATAGGATGATCTTAACAGCCTCCAGGAGGTCCCAGGGATAGCCAAGCTCAACCCACTCCCCCGTCCATGTTAGGGCCCCAACCAGGTTCCTTGATGCGAGTTTCTTGAGGCCCTCGATGAACCCCTCCCTGGCCAGTATCCTTATGAAGGACCCCTCCCCAATTAATGCCCCAGCGAACACGTAGCCCCGGCCCCTCATCCACTCAGGCCCCGGAGTGCTCGTCACAGTCTCTATATTACTCTTAACCCCGATCCTGGCAAAGCCGAAAGTCTCCAGCCCGCTCGATACGGGTGTCACAACCATTACCAGGGGGTACTCGCTGGTTGAGTAGTAGTCTAGTAGCAGCTTTATCATGGAATGAGGCTTTGCTATGTAACCGGTGAACGATACTATAACTTCAGAGTCTCCACCAAGACCCCTCAACCCTGTATCCAGTGCAGCCTCAACACCCTCCCCCTCCTGCTCGGCAACGCTAACCCAGTCTGGGCATTGCTCTATGAGCCCCGTGGTCCCCCTGGGGACCACTAGTATGGTCCTTGACAGGTGGTGCTTCACCTCATCAAGCATCTCAAGGGTGTACTGGTAGAGCATCTTGCCAGCCAGCCTTATGAAGGCCTTAGGCCTCCTCCTAGTCAGCGGGTGGAGCCTCCTCCCTAACCCCCCGGCTAGTACCAGCGCCTCAACCAATCCCCCTGCACCTCACTCCACCGTTACCGTCTTGGCAAGGTTCCTAGGCTTGTCCGGGTTATAGCCCCTCTTCACCGCTGCATAGTATGATAACAGCTGGAAGAAGGGCATGAGTATGTAGGGTTCGAGCAACGTGTCTCCACCGCTGGGTGGGAGGTCGAGGACCTCGACTCCCGAGGGGAGCTCAAGGCCCAGGTCTGCCGGCTTGACCACGAGGACCCTTCCTCCCCTGCTCTGCATCTCGATAGCGTTGCCAGCCACCTCGGGGCTATCACTGGTAGCAACTATGAACACCGGGAACCCGTCCTCGACAAGGGCTATTGGGCCGTGCTTGCTCTCCCCGGCGGGGTAGGATTCAGCGTGTAGATACGCGATCTCCTTGATCTTCAGCGCCGCCTCCCTAGCTATATGGCTTCCGAGACCCCTACCGAGTATGTACAAGCTCCCTTCAAGACTGGCCAGCTCCCTGGCGTAGGGCTCTGAGGACCTTATAGCCTCGTTAACCAGGGGTGGGGCCTTGGAGAGGATCCTCTTAACGTCATCCAAGCCCTTATCATCAAGCACCCCCCTCCTATATGCAGTATAGCCTGCAAGCAGCTCCAGCACTGTAACCTGTGCCAGGTAGGTCTTGGTAGCTGCAACCCCTATCTCCGGGCCGGCCCTTGTGTATACAGTTAGGT
>JALWGG010000107.1 GCA_027013765.1 Acidilobaceae archaeon | reverse complement strand
GTGGTATGAGTGGGTAGCACTAAAGGTCGGGGGTAGGGAGGCTGATATGAGTAGTAGCGGGTTCACCGGGATCACCCCCAGGGAGTGGCTTGAGGTGGCCCATCCACAGATCCTCAGGTTCCTCTACTTCAACACCCACCCCCACAGGAAGATCGTGATAGACATGGCCGAGGTGCCCAGGTACTATGAGTGGTACTATAGGGCTGAGAGGATCTACTTCGGCCTTGAGGAGGGTAGCAGCGTGGAGGCCAGGAGCTATGAGCTGAGCCACCCCAGGGAGCCTCCTGAGAGGCCCCCAGCCCAGGTGGGGTACACGCATGCAGCAATACTAGCCCAGATAATACCCGAGGACCTCCTCCCCGGGGAGGCATTGAGGAGGCTCAAGAGGACTGGGCACTTACCCGAGGATCCTGATGACTACTCTCTTAGGTGGGTGGAGGAGCTCATAGTCAAGGCTGGCAGGTGGGCTAGGAGGTATGCGCCAGAGAGCCTCAGGATAAGCCTGCCAGAGGAGCCGCCTAGGGAGGCATACAAGGATATCTCAGACCCCCAGGCGTTGTCTAGGCTCGCCGACGTGCTTGAGGGGCTCAGCGAGTGGAGGGAGGATGTGATCAAGCAGGCCCTGATAGAGTATGGGTCGGGCATGGATAAGAAGGGTAGGAGGAGGTTCTACAGGGACTTCTACCTAGCGATACTAGGTAGGCCGGAGGGCCCCAGGGCGGCCCCGCTACTAGCCCTGCTGCCAAGGGAGTGGGTTGTCGAGAGGCTGAGGGAGCCTGCTAGGAGCACCTCTTAACAACCCCCTTAACCCTGGCCAGCTCCTGGAGTATGGGCATCTCCCTATACTTGCTGCATGGTAGGAGGCTCCATATTATTCCCGGGGGCCTCTCGCCCGGCTCAACGCGTATGACCCTCCTGGGAGTCGCTACTATGTCTAGGGACAGGTCATAGGGCTCCCTGGGTATATACTCTACCAGCTGTAGCTCGTGTATGGTCGTCGCAACCGGGGTCTCCGGGCCTATGAGGCCTAGCTCCCTCAGGACGCCATACTCGATCTCTGCATAGCCCTCCCCCTTCCCAACCCTGTGGCCGCGCCTATCCACTGCAACTGACCCGGTGACTATCAGGTCTACTCCCCCTATCCTTGAAAGCTCCTCGATACCTATCAGCCTGCCCAGCTGGAAGGCGCCCCTGATCGTGGAGGCCCTGCTATAGAGGCTCCCCGGGATCCTGGCTGGGTCTAGTAGGAGGAACCCGCTCCTAAGCCTGGGTGTAGCCATGACTACTAGCTTCCCCTCCACGAGGCCTGTAAGCCTAACCCACCTCTGGGGGGAGTCCGGGTTCACCTTCACCCCTCGGGCGCGCCTCCACTCTGGGAGGCCTGCCAGGAGCCTCGCCGCCTCCCTGGCACCCTGGAAGTTGGGGATCCTGCCGTGCACTGGCCTGGGTGGTAGTGCTACTCCACGCTCCTCTAGGAGCCTCCAGATCCTCTCCCTTACAAGCCTCTTAGCCTCCGAGGGGTCCATGGGGCCCACTCCTGTCCTGCCTCACCGTGTGTGGGTAGTAGTTTTATAGCCTTGAGGCCGACGCCTCCATTAACGGTGTGGCCTAGTGGAGGTCCTTGTGAAGCCTGAGGGTGTAAGGGCTAGGGTAGCCATTATAGGAGGGTCCGGCCTGTATGACCCGGGCATTGTCGAGGACCCTGTAGAGGTTAAGGTTTCAACCCCCTTCGGCAACCCCAGCGACAACATAATTGTAGGCAGGATCGGAGGGGTTAGTGTTGCATTCCTCCCCAGGCACGGGAGGGGGCATAAGATTCCGCCCCACGCCATCAATTATAGGGCAAACATCTACGCTTTAAAGGCCCTGGGCGCGAAGTGGGTTGTGAGCGTATCAGCCGTGGGCAGCCTACGCTGGGACTATAAGCCCGGCGACTTCGTCGTCCCAGACCAGTTCATAGACATGACCAAGTCCAGGCCCTACACCTTCTATGACGGGCCTGTCACTGTGCATGTCAGCATGGCAGACCCATTCTGCGAGGACCTCAGGAGGAGGCTGGTATCAACTGCAAGGGGCCTAGGCTACCCGGTCCATGACAAGGGGACATACATATGCATCGAGGGCCCCCGGTTCTCCACCAGGGCCGAGAGCAGGGTGTGGAAGGACGTGTTCAAGGCCGACATAATAGGGATGACCCTGGTCCCGGAGGTGAACCTCGCATGCGAGGCCCAGATGTGCTACGCAACACTAGCAATGGTTACAGACTATGACGTATGGGCAGAGAAGCCGGTGACGGCCGAGGAGGTTGAGAGGGTTATGATAGAGAATGTGAGGAGGGCTAGAGAGGTCCTCTACAAGCTTGTGCCGAGCCTGCCAGAGGAGCCCGGGGAGTGTAGCTGCTGCAGGGCGCTCGATTATGCAGCCCTCTAGCATAGAGGAGGCCTATAACAGGGCCCTCAAGGCCTCACAAAGCCTCCCCCACCCCACTATGCAGGGGGAGGTCCTCATAGCCCACTCCGGCTGGGGGGAGCCAGCCGCACGCATACTATACACAGGCATAACCCACTCCGGGGGTAGAGCGGTTATTGCAAGCAGCGTCGAGGCCTCAAAGCACATACTGCCATACAGGAGCCTAGACACTCTGATAGCATTCACGGCCAGCCCCAGGGATCCTAGGAGCATCATACTACTAGAATCAGCATCACTACTAGGAGTGGAGAGGATAACCCTAGTATCCCCACCCCTACACCCAGCATACAGGGAGAAGGCTGAGGAGGCGGCGACACAGGTAATAGAGGTCCCCCAGAAGGCACCCCCACTACTTACAGAGGCACTGGCCGCACTAGAATGGACCCCGCGCCAGCTTGGGGCTCGCGAGGATAGGATTAGGACTGAGATCACGCACCTAGACACAGCACTTCAGTGGGTGGAGGAGTACATCAGCCCCGGAGAGGAGTATAGCGGGTACCACCCAGCCTACACGCCAGCAGCAAAGCCAGGAGCGCTATACCACTGCTACATAACAGGATGCACACCAGTACCCCTAGAGGATGCATTGGAGTACCCGAGGGGCTACAAGCTCCTCGCCTACATGACCAGTGTTGAAGAACAGGACTACAGGGATATACTGGCTGGTGCAAGGCCCCGTGGACTAGAGGTTAAGGAGATAATGATAAACACGGACCCGATAACCGCTGGACTATACAGTATACTGGCCGCTATACTAGTCACTAGACGGGTAATCTAGCCAGTCAACCAGACAGTATACAAGCCAGTATACCGGAGCCTAGACCCCCCATGGTCGAATAACTAGGTAATACCGCGCCGCCATAACCCGTCTAACCACATACACATGGGCCCGCGCAGGCACGCCACAAGTATGCATTCTCCACCATGAAAGTATTACAATATAAAAATTAATTATAGATAATATTAATTATATTGAGAGTTGCCTGCAGGATACCCGGTATTACACCCACGCAACCAGACACATGCATGCATACCCCCTAGCAAGGGTACACGACACAGGATCCAGGGGTAATCCGGGGCATGGTAACACCATGCATACACAACAATACAGTATTATAATATTATAGGAGTGGGACAAGGCATATAAATGTTATAATATTATAATACTGTATCTTGATAGTGGTGCGGGGTTGCATATGCCTCCAAGGCTTAGGAGGGGGCAGGCAGAGGTCCTAGGAGGGCTTATTGTACTCACACTCATATTCCTCCTAGCAGTCCCCCTACTACTCTCATACATCCAGCAGGCCAGGGAGGTTTCAGAGCTAGCCGCTGAGAATAAGATGAAGACCCTTGGGTCCATGAATGAGAAGCTAGTCATAATGGGTGTGCCTAAGAGTAGCCCCATGTTCCCGGCCATATGGATTAATAATACCGGGACTATCACCGTGTGGCTAGACAAGATATACCTGCTAGACCTTTATAATGGGAGTGTATTGTCGATACTTGATATGAGGACCATAAGGCCCGGGTTCACAAGCAACCTGATAATAGACGTTGCAACCTACAACTATAACGCGACCATACCCGCCCCTGGTAGGCCCTTCCCGCTGCCACCCCTCTCCTCCCTCCTTGTCAGGTTTAATGGCACAAACCCCCTCATACAGGGTAATGAGAAGAATATCGTTGTCAGGGTGGAGACCCTTCCCGGCGTCTTGCACCCGGTGGAGGGTTCCGGGCTCCCATCAACGCTTGAACCCATAGAG
>JALWGG010000106.1 GCA_027013765.1 Acidilobaceae archaeon | reverse complement strand
TCTTAACCCATTCCTTGGGTATTGAGATTATGTATGTGCCCCCGCCTGTTACCTGCACCCTCCTAACAGTCATGCCATGCCCCTGAATTATAGTAGCCGTGTACAGCACTTATAATGTACCCGAATTTCACGGAGCCGGGTTAACAGTCCACGTGTAGTGTAACCTTGATCCTTCCATCATGGTTGAGGGAGTGCTTCTTTAGGAGCCTCTCCGCCTCCTCCAGGAGCCTGTGGCCGCCGTCTACATCTATTATCCTCCCCGTCCTGGTGCATGCTATGTTGACGTGTGGGTGGGGCCTGTCGATCCTCATCTTACCGTCTACCTCTATTATCGATATTATGCCCGCCTCCTCAAGCATCTTTATGGTGTTGTATGTCGTCGATACTCCTATGCCCGGCATGACCTTTCTAGCCTCCTCGACGACCTCGTTGAGGGTGGGGTGCCTGTCGATCATCTCCATTATGATCCTAGTCAGCACTATCCTCTGCGGTGTTAGCCTCGCACTCACCCTGACCAGCTGCGCTATTGGGTCATGCTCCACTATGTACCCCTACCTCCTAATTGCGTGTAGCTACTCTAATACGATTTTATATAGATTCAGGGTAGAATGATTGATTCCCGGGTGGCTGGTGTGAAGGTTTGGGGGATGCTCCTCGGCGGGTTCCCGAGGAGTAGGAGGCTTAGGCACGTCCTGAGGGATGTGGAGAGGGGTACTGCGCCGTATTATGTTGCTGAGGCCGAGGTCGACAGGTTCGCCTCCCAGGTTATAGGAGCCCAGCTTGCGGCCGGCTTCCCGGTTGTCGTGGATGGGATGGCTGACTGGCATGATATATTCAGGCCCTTCGTCGACGCTTGGAGGAATGTTACCGTTGATGGGTTGCTTAGGTATTTTGATAACAACTTCTTCTACAGGATACCAGTCTTCACCGACGAGCCTGATGCTAGGAGCTTCGTCCTCTCCAGGAGGGTGTATAGGTTCCGCGACGCCGCGGATCCTGCTGGTGTTAAGGTCGTCATGCCCGGGCCCGTCACATTCGCCTACATGTCCAAGAACCTGAGCGGGCTCTCAACGGAGGAGCTTGCCGAGAGGATAGCGTTCCTGCTAAGGGAGGAGGCTAGGAAGGCTCTGGACGCTGGCGCGTCACTCATACAGGTGGATGAGCCCTTCCTAGCCGATATAGATGCCACCCCCGACCATGCCAGGCTGGCCGTGGACCTGGTCAACTCTATAGTCGATGGCTTCGGGGATAGGGCTGTGCTGAGCCTCTACTATGGCGTGCCCGAGCCGGGGGTGTATGAGGTCCTCCTGGACGTGAAGGCTAGGTATCTGATGCTCGACGTGGCTGACGCACCTGCAAGGGCCTCCAGCCTGCTCAAGGATAAGGGGGCGGGCGGCCATGTACTCGCCCTGGGCGTGGTTGATGCTAGGAGGATAATTGATGATGACGAGTCCAGGATCATAGAGCTTGTGAAGGGTGTAGCCGGCGGGTCCGAGGAGCTTGTGCTCACGACGAGCACTTGGATGGACCTCATACCATATAGGTATGCGCTTAGAAAGACTATCATACTAGGCAGGATCGTGGAGAGCGTGGCCTCAAGCCTTGGGGCGGACGTCTGGAGTATATGGGGGTGAGGAGTGGTGGCATACAGCGTGCCTAGGAAGTTCCCTACAACCGTTGTAGGAAGCTATCCCAAGATCCCCCCGGCCATGGATTTGATTAAGAAGAGGAGGGCTGGGGAGATTAGTGAGGAGGAGTTCAGGAAGCTCATCAAGGAGCCTATAAGGGAGGCTGTAAGGGACCAGATAGAGGCCGGAATAGACATTATAAGTGATGGGGAGCAGTCTAGGGAGGATATGGTTGTGTACTTCGCCGAGAGGGTGGAGGGCTACAGGCCGGGGGACTGGGTCAGGATATTCGACAACGTATACTTCAGGAAGCCGGTGATAGTGGGGGACCTGAAGTGGGTTAGGCAGATGATAGTAGAGGACTGGGTCTACGCTACAAGCATATCCCAGGGGAGGCCGGTGAAGGGGATCATAACCGGGCCATACACTATGATGGAGTGGAGCTTCGACCTGAGGTATGGGAGGAGGGAGGAGCTCATCATAGAGCTTGCAAGGATCATCAGGAGGGAGGTGGAGGAGCTCGTCAAGGCCGGGGCGAGGTATATCCAGGTCGACGAGCCAGCTCTATCCACGAGGCCCTGGAGGGAGGAGGCCGAGCTGCTGAAGGACGCGCTGGAGGTAATATTCAAGGGCCTAGGCGATGTCAAGAGGATCGTGCACATATGCTATGGGAGGCTTGAGAAGATCATACCATACATCCTAGAATACCCCGTGGACCAGTTCGATCTTGAGCTCAAGAACAGCAACTTCAGGCTACTACCCTACCTCAAGGAGTATGGGTATGACAAGGAGCTTGGCTTCGGCGTGGTGGATGTGCACACCCTCCAGGTCGAAACGGTGGAGGAGATCAAGGGCTACATAGATAAGCTGATGAAGATGGACTTCATACCGCCGGAGAAGGTCTATGTAGACCCTGACTGCGGCCTGAAGAGGCTCCCCAGGGAGGTGGCTAAGGCTAAGATGAAGAATCTTGCAGAGGCAGCCAGAATTGCAAGGGAAGAGTGGTAAGTGGCTGGGGAAGCTCCCCACAAGGGACCTGGCAGGCATCATATCAATGCTACACGTGGTGAGGCACCCATCAACAAGGGTGGGCCCAAGGCCGGGGGAGGATGCAGCTGTAATCGACCTGGGGATGTGCGACCTAGTAGCACACGTGGACCCCATAACGGAGGCCGGGAGGCTGGCTGGGTGGCTGGCTATACACGTAGCCTCCAACGATGTAGCAGTCACCGGTGCAAGGCCGATGTGGGCCATGGTGACCATCCTGCTCCGGGAGGGTGCAGGCGGGGAGGAGCTGGAGGAGGTCGCCCGGGGGGTGATGGATGCCAGCAGGGAGGTCGGCGTCGAGATTGTGGGTGGGCATACGGAGGTCACGCCAGGGCTATCCAAGTCGATAGTCCAGGCAGCCGTGCTGGGGTGCACCTGTAGGGGCTGCGCGGTGCTAACCTCCAACGCGAGGCCGGGAGACCTGGTGCTCCAGGTCAAGCCAGCAGGGCTGGAGGGGACCGCGATTATAGCCACGGACTTCGAGGACCTCCTGGTGAGTAGGGGGGTTGGGCCTGGAGTGGTACAGGAGGCTAGGGGGTTCTATAGGAGGGTGAGTGTTGTAAGGGAGGCCCTAGCCCTGGCGGAGTCGGGGGTTGTAAACTCTATGCACGACCCTACGGAGGGCGGGCTCATCGGGGGTCTGGTGGAGATAGGCTATGCCTCAGGGAAGTCGATAACGGTACACAGGGACAAGGTCCTCATCGGGAGGCCTACACAGGTGATATCGAGGGCCCTGGGGCTTGACCCCCTGAAGCTTATCAGCAGCGGCACGCTACTGGCAACAGTCCCCCGGGACAGGCTTGATAGGGCCGTGGAGGTCCTTGGGAGCCTGGGGGTGGAGTATAGCGTGATCGGGTTTGTGGAGGAGTATAAGGGCTACTACCTCAGGGTTATAGGCGATGGTGGGGCTATAGAATATAATGACGTGCCCATGGATGAGATTACTAGGGTGGCGTCCAGTGCCGGGGAAGGCTAAGACCGTGTACCAGTGCCCCGAGCCCCCTTGCATCCACATCGTTATAGATGAGAGGAGGAGGGTGTTCAAGGTCTTCATAGAGGATTATGACATGATAATACCAATCCCGATCGAGGAGCTATCCAAGGCCTGCAGCAGGCTTAAGGGTGTAGAGAAACTGAGGGAGGCCTACGGGGACGAGGTGGATTACTTGGCTCGCAGGTATCTTGAGGCCGAGCCCAAGGGGGGCTAGGCTAGGCCAGCGTCTTTGAGCGCCTGTATCATTGCCTTGACTGATGAGACGCTCTCATCCAGCCCCCTCCTCTCCTCCTCTGTTAGGGGGAGCTCTATAACCTTCTCCAGCCCGTTCCTACCCAGTACTATGGGTACCTCGGCGACTATGTCCCTGTACCCGTATTCCCCGTCAAGCACGACGCTCGCTATGAACACCTTGTTGTACCCCTTCTTCACGGCCTCGGCCATGAGCGCAAGCCCCGCCCCGGGGCCGAAGTTGCTGCTGTAGCCCCTCAGCTCCGTTATCCTGGCTCCTGACGCTACCGTCTCCCTTACTATCTCATCTATCTCCTCCTTTGATAGTAGCATTG
>JALWGG010000105.1 GCA_027013765.1 Acidilobaceae archaeon | reverse complement strand
GGATAGCTAAGGTCACAGTAAACATCAGCATAGGGTACAGCGGCGATAGGCTGCAAAAGGCGGCTAAGGTCCTCGAAGAGCTTACAGGCCAGAAGCCCGTCTTCAGGAAGGCCAAGAGGACCATCAGAGCGTTTGGAGTTAGGAAGGGCGAGAATATAGCAGTGATGGTGACACTCAGAAGGGAACGTGCACTAGAGTTCCTCAAAAAAGCGTTGGAGGCCGTGGGATACACGCTCAAGGCATCCAGCATAGACGAGCACGGCAACATAGCCTTCGGGATTGAAGAGCATATACTAATACCCGGGGTAAAGTATGACCCCGAGGTTGGAACGCTCGGCATGGACGTGATCCTCACCATCGAAAGGCCAGGACACAGGATCGTGAGGAGGAAGAGGCAGAGGAAGAGCCATATACCTAGAAGGCATCGAGTAACAAAGGAGGAAACAATGGTATTATTAAACCAGTTATTCGGAGTACGCTTCAAATAGGGGTGTGAGTATGGGCAAGTTCAGGCCTATAAAGCCCAAGAGGATGGGGAGAGGAGCCCAGAGGTGTATGAGGTGTGGTACAAGGGATGCGGTGATACAGAAGTATGGAATATACCTATGCCGCCAGTGCTTCAGGGAGATAGCACCGATCCTAGGATTCAGGAAGTATAGGTAGGGGTGGGAGTGTATTGACAATGCAGGACACGCTTGCAAATGCTCTAGCAACCATACAGAACGCTGAGATGAGGGGGCTGAATGAGGCCATAATAATGCCTGCGTCAAAGCTTATAGCAGCAGTGCTGAGGACGCTTCAAAGAGAGGGCTATATAGGAGAATTCGAGTATATAGATGACGGTCGCTGGGGCAAGTTCAGGGTACAACTACTAGGCAGGATAAATAGGGTAGGAGTTGTTAAGCCTAGAATATCAGTCAGCTACCGGGACCTAACGAGGCTGCCAGAGTCTCTAAAGAAGTACTTGGCAAGCAGGGATATAGGAGTGCTTATAGTATCGACAAGCCAAGGCATAATGACGCATAGAGAGGCCATAGAGAAGAGGATTGGTGGGGTAGTAATAGCATACGTCTACTAAGGACTATTCCTTACACTGGATCCCACCGTGTTTAGACTGGTTCGAGCTCGACTCTCGGTATATATCCCCTCCTATACGCCATATCATACAGTATCTTATGAGCCTCCACCCCATCATCACCCATGTCGATAGTCCTATCATTGACATACATCTTCACAAACCTCTCTAGGACACGTGGATCCTTGACCCGCGAATACCTAGACGCGTATTCCAGCGCCTTGTCAATGTTCCTGTAAGCATACTGTATACTCTCGATCAGTGCCTCCCTGAAGCTTCTCGCCGCATCCAGGCCATGCTTCTTATGGAATAAGTCGACTCCAAGAGGCATCGGCAACCCTCCAGTCTCCATGCTCCACCACTCCCAGAGGTCCATGACCAGGGTGAAGCCCCTATCCTTGTATGTCACCTGCTCTTCATGGATCAGGAGGCCTGCATCTACCACGCCCTCCTCTATTAGGCGGGGTATCTCGTCGAACCTTGCAAACACCGGGTTGAATACGTCTCCCACCGCCAGCTTGAGGAGTAGATATGCCGTGGTGTACCTGCCTGGAACGCCTACTCTGAGTCCTTTGAAGCTCTCTATCTCTCTCTTCGATACAACTACTGGACCGTAGCCCTCGCCCATGCTTGCCCCGGTCCTGAGCAGGTAGTATTTATTGGATAGGTATGCATATGCGTGGGCGCTTGCGGCGGTGGCATCTATGTCGATGCCCTCCTCTACAACCCATTTATTAAGCGTCTCTATATCCTCTATGATATGCTCTATACCATCAAACCCGCTAATCTTAACGGCTCCACTAGTCAATCCATAAAACATGAATGCATCATCAGGATCCGGCGTGTGGGCAACCCGTAATACAGGCACCAGCAGACACCGGAGGCTCATAGTCCAGGCACGGGATTATATACCTAGCTTGGCGCGTGTAGTCACCGGTACCCGATAGCATTGGATCGCCTCGGCTGGAAGCCGTTCAGTATTTAGATTCCAGGCCGTAATTCTAGGAACCTTGTCTGAGCCTCCCTAGAGACTAGCAGGTTGACTTTCACCAGTGTAGCCCCTATACCAGGTATGCCGTATATGACTAGCCCTCCAGGTCTTGTGCATGCAATCGCGGGTAACGCCAGCATATCCTCCTCCCCCTCGACCAGTATTAGGCTATTTACCCGGTTCTCGATCGCGCTGCATACCACCTCTATAGCTTCATACGTTATCCCACCAGGCGGGTTTACCACCCTCCTGACCCGGTATCCCCTCTCGACCGCCATCCGCACAAGAGGGTCCTCGTCTATACGGCTAGTCCTCCTAGTCTTCCCGTCGATGACTAGTAGCATAGCACTTTCTTGTAGCTGTATGCAGTAGCGCGATACAATGTCCCCTATACATGATATGCCGTTGGGTGAGAGCCCGCTGAGGAGGGGTGTGAAGTCTCCCCGATACACTTCTCCCCGGATGGCCTGGAAATCCTTCCTTAGCTTGTCGGGTAGCCTTAGAGAGGGGATCATCTCCCTTTCACGACCCTGCCGGAAACCTTTAGTGCATACATTCCAGGCTTACTTATTCCAAGCTTTCTAGCCAGCAGGGAGCTCTCGTCTAGTATCACGATCATCCCCTCCCATGCCTCGGTAAAGCTGGTACCACCACATACCGGGCATACGTTCACATCCCTAGGCACTAGGGCTCCACAGTTCCTGCACGCCTTCAACTTAGGCTTTCCAGCCATGCCTGGCACCCCCTCATGCCTGTGGCTTTACAGTCTCCAGCCACTCCTCCTTTCCAAGGTATGGCTGCCTCATCGTCATCCCTATCCTGAGCATTCTACCCCTCTTGGATGCCCTGCTGATCTGCGTGATCCTAGCCCTAACCATGTCGCCTACAGCTACTATCCTCCCAGTCTCGGCACCCCTGAACCCCCTCCTGTCTGGCAGATACTCTATGCTCCTCTCATCTAGTATCTGTGTCCTGAAGACGAAGCCGTCGATAGGGCCGAGGCCGACGAATATGCCCTGGTCCCTGGCCTCCCTAACGATGCCCCTGACAACCTCAAGGAGCACTGGTTCAAAGCTTAAGATACGGTATCTAACTGGGAAGTAGATGTTTGGGTCTCCGGGTAGGGGTACAATCATCCCGTCCCCGATAACTGACGCGTCTATAACAGAAACTATAACACCCAGCTCAGAGTCAACCTGCCCCTCAAGCTGCTCCCTAAGGACCCTCAGCACGACTGCATCCAGGTCCTCCGACTCCGCGTCTGCAGGGTTTATCCCGATCCATTCTTCAACTTCATATACTACATACACTTCCCAGGGCACCCCGCGGATGATGCATATGTGCATTGTGAGATAAAAACTCTTTAACAAGGAAGACCAGCTGTAAGGTAGCTAATTAAAGGTGCCTCCTATAGTCTAGAGTCCCGGGAAGGGTATGGAGGCATGCCCAGGTGTGACAGGGATCTTATATTGAGGCTGGCAGAGCTAGCCAAGCTAAGGATTGATGAGGAAGAGCTCGACACCCTATGCAAGGACCTCTCTAGGATAATTGAGTACCTTAAAGAGGTTAGAGAGCTTGCATCGGATTCAAACATCGAGCCACTATACCATGTATGGGAAGAGGGATCCAGGACCCGTGGAGGCGAGGCTAGCACACGCGTCGATATACGCGAGTTGAGTGTAGAGGTGGAGGATGGGTATGTAAAGGTTCCATGGAGGGGCGGGTCTTGGAGAAGGTAGAGGCTTGGAGGATCCTTGAGGACCTGAGGAACGGCAACCTGGACCCGCTAGAACACGTCCATAGGGTTTATGAAAGAATTAGGAGGTGGGAGCAGAGGGTTAACGCGTTTATAGAGCTTGCGGGGGAAGAGGTTACAGTATACATGGCGGAGGCATCGGCTGAGCGATACGCCACCGGTAGTGCTGGCCCCCTGGAGGGGCTGCTGGTAGCAGTTAAGGACAACATCTCCACAGCGTTTACAGTGACTACAGCGGCTAGCAGGATGCTTGATGGGTATGTACCGCCATTCAACGCATCTGTAGTGGATAAGGTCCTCGACGCAGGCGCCATAATACATGGAAAGACTAACCTGGACGAGTATGCCATGGGTAGCACCACGGAGAACAGCGCCTTCTTCCCTACAAGGAACCCGTGGAGTCTTGACAGGGGACCTGGCGGTAGTCCTGGGGGTCGTACGGCG
>JALWGG010000104.1 GCA_027013765.1 Acidilobaceae archaeon | reverse complement strand
GCCATGAAGGGGATCACGGATAAACTTATAGAGGCGGCTAGGAATCCTTCAAGTTCGGATACTATAATAGAGGAAATCTATAATTTATACCAGGAGACGCTGACAGGCCTTAATCCTCCCAGCAAGTACCAGGAGATGCTGTATAAGGAGTTTACAAATCTAGCATCAGCGATATGGGCTGTTAGGATACTGGGCGAGGTTTCTCCAAGAGCCTATGACTATATAGTATCGTTTGGGGAAAGATTCAGTAGCATAGTAGCGGCAGCGGCTCTTGAAACTAGAGGTATTAAATCGGTAAAACTACTTGGAGGGGAGGCTGGAATTATCACCGACTATAACTTTGGAGAGGCAAACCCTCTACACAAGATTGCGAGAGATATGGTAAAGAAAAAACTCAACTACTATCTATCCCAAGGGTACACTCCAGTTGTAACAGGATTCATAGGCGGCACGATCGATGGAGCAATAACACTGCTGGGTAGAGGTGGGAGCGACTTCTCTGCAACACTCATAGCCTCATACATGGGGGCGGATGAGGTGCTAATCTATACCGTGACAGGGGCCGTAATGAGCGGGGATCCAAGGAAGATCGCATACGCAAGACCTGTTAGCAAGATGAACTTCTCTGAGGCTGCAGAGGTTGCTAGGCTAGGCCTCAGGAAATTCCATCCAAGAACCTTTGAACCACTAATAGGAAGCAGGATCAAAGTGAAAATCACTAAAGTTGGTGGCGGTCCAGAAACAGTTATTGATGGGACTGGAGGACCTCCACCCGTCAAGGCAGTAACCGTCTATGAGGACCTCCAGATGATAGTAGTGGAAGGTAAGACCCTACCCGGAAAGATAGGGGCATTGGCAAAAGCTGCGTCACAGCTTGCAAACAACAATGTTAACATAATCACGGTTGTCCAACCCCCCAGCGAGACTAGCATGGTATTCATTGTTGAAGCCAACGACGCCGATAGGGCATTAAACTCGCTCAGTATACTAGTTGATGAAGGATATGCCACGAGCGTCTATGAAGAGGGTATAGTGTCTGCAGTAAGTGTTGTAGGTGAGGGTGTTATAAACCCCTCTATAACCTCCAGGGTCCATGAAACTGCATTAGCAGAAGGGGGGAAAGTGGTGGTTTGGAGCCCCGCTAGCCCTTCCATATCCGTGTTTGTCGACCCCAAGGTTTCTTGGAAACTTGCAAATATACTTCATGACGAGGTGGTCCTGAATGGATAAGATAAGGGCCGCGGTTCTAGGAGGAACCGGGTTAGTAGGACAGAGGTTCATACAGCTACTTGATAATCATCCTTACATCGAGGTTGTGGCAATAACCGGGTTTAATAGTGCGGGCTCTAGATATGGGGAAGCAGTTAGCTGGACGATCGAGGGTGATATACCTTCATGGGCGACAGACATTATTATTACTAGGCCCGAGCCGGATGTATTGAAAAAGGAGGGTGTTGAGCTCGCTTTCAGTGCGTTACCCAGCAGTGTAGCCCTTGACATAGAGGTGAATCTAGTCAAAAATGGCATTATAGTCGCATCTAATGCTAGCCCATTAAGGATGGAACCCGATATCCCACTATTGAACGGCGAGGTAAACCACGATCATGTTGTTCTAGTTAGGGAGCAGGCGAAGCGTGGATGGAAGGGAGTATTGTTAAAGAACCCAAATTGTAGCACAGCAATACTAACATTATTCCTAAAACCCCTCTTAGACGCCTATGGCATAGACAAGGTCCTAGTAACTACTCTGCAAGCAATCAGTGGAGCTGGGTTGAGAGGGCTTCCGGCAATGTTTATGGTGGATAACTTGATACCATACATTGCTAAGGAAGAGTGGAAGATAGAGAATGAAAGTAAGAAGATCCTTGGTAAACTAAATAATGGAAAGATAGAGAACCTAGAAATTGATATAACATCAACAACAACCAGGGTCCCTGTAATAGACGGTCACACCGAGGTCGTTTATATTAAACTCGCTAATAATCATGATCATGATATAGATGATGTAGTTGACACATTGAGTAGCTATAAAAGTTTCCCGCAAGAAGCTAATCTCCCAACCGCTCCAGAGGCGCCCATAATTGTTAGAAAGGAGGAAGATAGGCCGCAACCCAGATTAGATAGATTAGCGGGAAATGGTATGAGCATCGTCGTTGGTAGACTTAAAATCTATAATAAGAATAGCGATATATGGCTCAGAGCAGTTATCCTAGGCCATAACACTATTAGAGGTGCTGCTGGGGCTGCAATACTCGCATATGAGATTTACAAAAAATATATTGACATGGGCTTAATCGGTTAGGGTGTCGCCCTTCCCTCTCTTATCAGCTTCTTAGCCCTATCGTCCTTAACGTTTTCCTCAAGGACCTCATTAAACATTTTTTCAAACTCCACGGTCTTTGAGGGCCTCTCTGGTATGAGACCCTGTGGCCTCACATATAGCATGACAATTATCAGAATGCCTAAACCTATCTGATACAGCCATGTGGGGTCAAAGGGTAGAATACCTCCTAGCTGCCCCTTTATAATATCAATGAATCTCTGCAGTACCATGATTGCTGAAACCCCGACGACAACGCCTGAATTGTTTGCAACCCCGCCCACTATCATCATAGCCCATGGGATAAATGTCCATGGGAATCTCTGATAGTGTCTGGCAACCACGGATTCCGTATAGATAGCCCACAGTGCACCCGCCAATGCTGCCATCGCTGAGCTGATTATAATTATATCCCTTCTAACCTTTGCTATATCCTTTCCAAGACTTGCTGCTGCTAGTTCATCATCCCTGACGGCTCTCAGCATTCTACCAGCTGGTGAATTCCCTATCTTTTGTGCATACAAGTACATTAATATTGCAAAGAATGTCATGATACCTGTCATCACTAACCTTATATTAGTTCCGAATACTGCAAGGTACTTTGGCATGAAGAAGCCTGTGGTACCTCCTGATAATGGAACCCAGTAATAGCCAATAGACATCACAACCATTTCAGCAGCAGCCAGTAGCAGTATTGCAAGATACTCTCCCCTGAGCCTTAGAGCAGGATATGATATTAAGTACCCTAAGATTCCACCTATGACAACTGCTAGTATAAGAATCATTATAAACATTAGTACACCTAATATTGGATGGTTTGCAAAGAATGCATCCATGAGTCTATCAACATGCCTGTTCCCCGTAGGATCCATATACATACTTGGCAATGCATTCACATCCGTTATTATTGACTGCAGTCTTAATTGTTGTATTAGCTCGTTTAACTCGTCTTCATATAGTTTAGCAATAAGCAATGCACTTAACCTATTACCTATACTCACAGCTACAAACGCGCCTGCAGCAACGAATAATGCTTTACCAAAGTTTGGTATACCTGTATAACCTGCCTCTAGGTTTAGACTTAGAGTCACGATTATGTATGCCGATATGAATGCTAAGAGTGATTGCACAAGGACTATAATATTAATCTCAACCATTTCTCTCACCTCTTAAATCTACGCACTATTTTACTCCAATTTATTGATGCTAATCCTCTAGGGGCAATCAAAAGCATTACAATGATTGCTCCTAAAGAAAACACCTGCCTGTATTTACTTAAGTCCACATATTCTCCTGATATTATTGTAAATAACTTAGAAGTATAATATACTCCATATTGTTCTAGAAAACCTATTATTACTCCTCCGACAGCACCCCAGAATAGGCTGCCTATTCCACCAACTATACTGCCAGAGAATACGCTTACTATAACAGTCCACCCCATTGCAGGGTGTAGCTTAGTGGTGAGAGCCATTATTACACCAGCGATACCTGCTAGACCCCCCGCGATGAACCATGATACTGCATATACAAGGTTGACGTTTATACCGAGGGTCTCTGCCAGTGGGGGATTCTCTATGGCTGCTCTCATAGCTGTTCCAAACTTTGTCCTGGTCAGGAATAGATAGAAGAGGATCGTTGTCGCTATAAGGAGTGCTGGGCCCATTAATGATACGGCGTTTACATCCATAATCTTTGGATCATAACTGCCCAGGAATCCACCCCTTCTAGCAGTAACTAATGGCGTTCCCTTCATTAACTCCTCCATATAATCCGCTAAAATGTTAAGAGAGCCCACTAATATTATATCGACGCCTAGAGTCGCTATCATTAGCCCGTCAATGCTTATTCCTTTACTTGCCAGGGGTCTTAATACTAATAGATATTGTAGTAATGCCACACCTCCAACAAGTAAAATTGACACCGGTATTGATATCGTGTAAACAGACCATGATGCTCCTTTTTCATATATGGCAAACTTCCATATTATTATTAAGAGAGCGTAGGATCC
>JALWGG010000103.1 GCA_027013765.1 Acidilobaceae archaeon | reverse complement strand
CATGGCAGAGGGGGTCAGGGAGCGGTAACAGCTGCAGTGGCAGTGGCAAAAGCTGCGGTAGAGACTGGGAAATATGCTACTGCGAGCCCAGAGTTTGGTGCTGAGAGGCGTGGGGCCCCTGTAAGGGCCTATAATAGAGTATCAAATAAACCTATACGGACTCGTAGTCCCATCCTGGAGCCTGACGTGGTTGTGGTCTTAGACTATAGTCTTCCCAAGGAGATGTACTTGGCTGGGTTGAAGGATGGTGGGTTAATTCTTTTAAATACTAGGAAGGGTTTGGACGAGGTAAGGGCTGAGCTAGGCGGGATTAATGCTAGGATAGCTGTGGTTAATGCAACTGAGATCTCCTTGAAGACTTTGGGGGCCCCCATAGTTAATACTGCCATGCTTGGCGCTTTGGCTAAGCTCGTGGATATTGCTCCATTAGAAGTGTTTATGGACGTAATAACTGATTTAGTACCTTCTAGATTTATTAAACAGAATATAAAGAGTATGGAGTTAGCATTTGATAGTGTAGAGGTGGTGTAATGTGTCTCATAGTCTTCCTACCTGGGATCAGCTCCCTCCGGGAGGGATTATCTTAGAACCTGGTAATAGTATACTGAAGAATACAGGCGATTGGAGAACTTTTAAACCTATAATAAATAATGATAAATGTATAAGGTGTATGTTATGCTGGATATATTGTCCTGACGGAGTTATTAAGATCATAGACCAGGAGTATATTGATTCTAAGGGTAGAAAGTGGAATATAATCTTCGACATAGATTATGACCATTGTAAAGGATGCGGCATATGTGTTGAAGAGTGCCCTGTCAATGCGATTGATTTTGTAGAGGAGGTGAAGTAATGTGGAGAGAGTGCTACAGAAGGTGGAACAGAAGAGAATTGCATTAAGTAGTAACTATGCAGTAGCATACGCTGTTAGAGACGTTGACGTCGATGTTGTGGCTGCCTACCCGATAACACCGCAGACGACAGTTATGGAGAAGATTAGTGAGATGATCGCTAATGGGGAGATAGATGCAGAGTTAATACACGTTGAAAGCGAGCACAGTGCGCTGAGCGCTGTTGTAGGAGCATCAGCTGCAGGAGCCAGAGTGTTTACGGCTACATCAAGCCAGGGTTTAGAACTCATGCACGAGATCCTCCATATAGCATCTGGGATGAGGCTGCCGATAGTAATGGCGGTGCCAACAAGGGCTTTAAGTGCCCCAATAAGCATATGGAATGACTATAGCGACTTAATGAATACTAGAGATGCATCTTGGATAACACTGATAGCATCAACAGCGCAGGAGGTATATGACGCTATAGTCCAGGCATATATGGTAGCGGAGGATCCCAGAGTACTCTTGCCAGTCATGGTAGCCTATGACGGTTTTGTAATGAGCCATACATATGAGCCCCTAGAGATCCCAGTCGACAACAAGGCCATAAGAGATATAGTTCCCAGAAGGGATAGGGTTACACTTAACATAGATAAACCCGTGACGATGGGCACCATAACTGATCCTAGATGGTATTATGAGATCAAGTACCAGCAAGTAAAGGCAATGGAGGAGGCTAGAAAAGTCCTCAACGAGACATCGTTAAAGCTAAGCGAGGTACTAGGCCGTAGGTATGAGCCTGTAGAGCCCTACAGGCTTGACGATGCAGAGATAGCGGTCTTAACCTATGGCGGCTTATTCGGAACCGTTCAGGAAGCCATAGATGTAATGAGGGAAAAAGGGCTACACATAGGCGGTATAAGGCTTAGGCAGTGGAGGCCCTTCCCTGTAGAGGAGCTCTCGCACCTGCTCCACAATATAGACCTGATCATAGTAATAGATAGGGCAATAAGCTATGGAGCAAGTATACAAGGTCCGGTAGCTCTAGAAGTCATACCGGTTGCTAATAGGATGGGAGTTAATGTTGTAAGCATGATTGCTGGAATAGGCCAGAGGACAGTGCTAGAGAAGGATATCATGGGAATGGTTATCAAGGCCTTAGATTATCTAGATCAAGGGATCTTCCCATTAAGAAGCATATATTGGGGAGTTAGAGGGGGTGAGTAGGGGATGGCCGTTAGGATGAATGTCATTAGAAGGGCCCAGGACCTGCCCAGGGAAGAATTATTCATGCCCGGCCACGGGCTATGTGCTGGATGTACAGCATCAACAATCGTCAGACACTTACTGAAAATAGCCGGCAAGAACACCATAGTCGTTAATGCCACGGGGTGCGTAGAGGTTTCAACAACAATGTATCCATACACATCGTGGAAGGTTCCTTGGATCCATGTAGCTTTCGAGAACGCAGCAGCGGTAGCCAGCGGTGTTGAGGCTGCTATTAAATCGCTCAAAAGAAAGGGAATAATAGATCCAAACAAGGAAATTAAGGTTATAGTCCTTGCTGGCGATGGAGGAACATATGATATAGGCTTCCAGGCCTTAAGTGGAATGCTAGAGAGGGGACACAAGATAATGTATGTATTATATGATAATGAGGCATACATGAATACCGGGATACAGAGGAGCGGCTCCACACCACCACACGCATGGACTACCACAACACCTATAGGCAGAGTCATGAGAGGAAAGCCCCAGCCTAAAAAACCAATCGGAGAGATAGTGGCTGCACACCGGATACCATACGTGGCTACAACAAACGTAGCCCATTTCATAGACATGGATAACAAATTCATAAAGGGTCTAGAGGCTGAGGGGCCATCCTTTATACACGTGCTTCAACCATGCACTGCTGGATGGAAATTCGATCCAAGGCTCGGGATAAAATTGGCAAGACTAGCTACACAGACAGCTATGTGGATTAACTGGGAGATCGACCATGGGGAGTTTAGGGTTACTGTGAGGGTGCCAAAGCGGAAGCATGTAAAACACTATTTAAAGCCCCAGGGCCGGTTCAAGGGGCTAACGGATGATGAGATCGAGGAAATACAGAAGATTGTGGACACCGAGGTAGAACGCATAAATAAGATGGTTGGAGAGGAAGTGATAGGACCTGTAGTCGAATAATTCATATCCACTTTTCCATAATTTTTGCTAAGTCAACTGCACTCTTCTCAACACTCTTCCTGATACTACTTAAGACTTTCTTTATGTCATCAGATTCTGCACTCTTCTCAGCCTCCTTTAACCTGACTATAGTGTACAGCAGAACCTCGTTAGCGTCTAAAATAGCAACTTTATCGGGTGTAGGGCTGGATAAGACCTTCTTATTGAGGCACTCTACATGTACAGCTCCCTTTCCAGGTATGAATGTGAACCTCTGCCCCTCAACTACCTTATTTTTACATATAAAACATGTCCACTCTCCCAAATGCTTCACCAGGATCCAGCCACAATGCGGAGATATTTAACATTTAAGCTCATATCCCAACTCCTTCAAAACCCGCATACATATACGTGGCATGATCTCCTCTACCCTGCCATTTATTTTTATATCAGCTATGTGATCCAGCATAGTCTTACCATGATTAATAATAATTACATATCCATTATTTTCCTTTACAAGAATCGGAATAGTATTTGCAGGACTAACCTCTAAGCTGGATCCTAGTATAAGTATAAGGTCGCTAATCCTAGCCAATCTAAATGCTTCACTCATTTCCCTTAAAGGAAGCTGTTCTCCAAACAGGACAATACTAGGTTTCAGAGGGAAGTTGCATCTTGGACATCTAGGTACACTTCTAGTAATGTTAAATCTAGATACAGATTTTTCAAACTCTTCTCTATAGCCACATCTAAGACATATAGTCCATTTTAAGTTCCCATGTAACTCTATAACATTACGCGAACCAGCTTTCTGATGAAGACCATCAATATTCTGAGTTATAACTGCTTTTATAATGCCAATTCTTTCTAACGTGGCTAGCGAGTAGTGCGCTGGGTTTGGCTTGATGCCGTCTAGTTTTGTAAGCTCCATTAGGGCATTCCATGCCTTTTCAGGGTTATTTAGGAAAGTGTCAAGGTAGAATAGGTCTTCCGAGACCCTCTTCCACAAGCCCTTGGGCCCCCTAAAATCGGGAATACCGCTTGCAGTGCTTATCCCAGCCCCTGTCAAGGCTATTGCATGCCTTGATTTAGTTAGAATCTTGATAGCCTCTTCAATCAATGCTACAGCACCCAACCAATATTTATACAGTATCATATAGATAAAATATCCTGGTGGGTGGATTATGCTTATTGAAATAAGATTCCATGGTAGAGGAGGCCAGGGAGCGGTAACCGCTGCCAATATACTTGCGGACGCAGCGGTTAGAGAAGGAAAGTATGCTCAAGCTTTTCCACATTTTGGGGCAGAAAGGAGGGGCGCACCAGTAGTCGCATTTGCCAGGATAAGCGACAGCC
>JALWGG010000102.1 GCA_027013765.1 Acidilobaceae archaeon | reverse complement strand
CCTCAAGGCTGCGCTCCAGCCTCCCCCTCTCATCCTCCACCTCCATCTGCCTGTGTTGTGCGGCGTATAACGTGTCTAGGGCGTCGTCGAACTCGTCTAGCCTCTCAACGAGGTCCTCGGGAGCCTTGGTAGGCTTGAAGGGGTCCGCCTCCACCGGGTTCCCCTGCCCGTCCCTGATTAGGTATCCAGCACCCTGGAGGGACTCCCTCCAGATGCCATTGATCGCCTCCACCAGGGCCTCCAGGTCCCCGTGCTTGAGGTCCTCAGGCCTCATGCTGGGGTCTAGGCCCGCCCTGTGTATGGCCTCCTCCGCGACCTCCCCGGGTATGCCTGCACCCCTGACTAGGCCCCTCACAAGGTCCTTCTGCCCCTCTAGGGACCTGTGGAGTGCGTCAACGTCTAGCTCCTCAAGTCTAGGACCCGCCCTTGGGGGTGCCCTGTACTCCTCCTTAGGCGCGATCCTCCTATCCCTGAAGCTTCCATAGCGGGACGCCGCTATGATCCTCCCCTCAGGGTCTAGGTGTAGTATCGCCCCCCGGGGGAGGACCTCGACGACGAGCCTATGACCGGTTGAGGCCTCCAGCACGACTATCCTATCTCCCCCTAGCAGCTCAACCCTCCTAATCCTGGCACCCCTCATCTCCCTCCTCAACGTTACTATGAGGGGGTGGGGCTTGAAGTCCTGCGGGGGCCTAAGCCTCCTGGTAGCGTGGAACCTCCTACCAGCCTCCCCGACTAGGAGGACCTCCTGGCCGGGCTTCACCTTGACCAGGACCATGTCCCCCCCATCATAGTATATATTATCTATCCTCCTACCCTCAAGCACGCTCCACCTACTTGTAACAACGCTCAAGTCCAGAATATTCATACTCCTCCTAGCCACACCCCATACTCCTCCAGGCTAGGAGTTGCGGAGGTGAGGGAAACAATGCATTGGCCCCATAACAGGATCCCGACGGGGGGCTAGTGGCCGGGCATCCCCTGGGGGCCATGCTCCAGGTAATACTCCGGGTTCTTCTCAAACTCGACCTTGCACATGCTGCTGCAGAAATAATAGACCTTCCCCTTATAAATGGTCTTATACCTAGCCTTGGAGGGGTCAACCTCCATACCGCATACAGGATCTATAGCCATGTTTATGCACCAGTTATAACATGCCCTGCAGCGTATAAAAATTTTTGTTGATACTACTTCTTCTTCTTAGGCCTCAGGTTACGGCTCTTACACCGCCTACACTTGACTGCTCCGGGAGGGTTTAGAGCCCCACACCTCCTGCATACAAGCTTGTTCAGCACCCTCCTCTCAACTATTGCTATCAGCTCCGGGTCTGTGATCGGCATTCCAGACACCTCCCCCGGGTATGGTCTCTGGATGCGTGTTAGGTTAATAAAAATCGTGGATTATGTGGGGGGATTCTGGCTGTGGGCTAGGTCCTCACGGTTATTGTACCCCTTTCTCGTTTTTCCTTAAAGATTTCTTCCCCCGCTGCACCTCTATTGTGTGGGGTGTGGTGGTTGGGTGTAGTGATACCCTTGGATAGGATTTGTGTCAGGAGCGGGATCCTATGTCCCAGGTGTGAGTCTAGGATAGCTTCTGGCGAGTATATGGAGTGGGAAGTTAGGGTTATGAAGGCCCTGTTAGACCTGGAGGATAGGATTAGGGGTAGTGTTGAGTATGTTAAGTCCCATAGGGTTGGTGGGGATGTGGTTGTCTTCCTGAGGTCCTCCCAGGGGATACCCGTGTGGCTGGGCCAGGAGCTCTCGCAGAGGTTGAGGGACCTCGGTAGGGTCTATGTTGTGGAGTACCATAAGGATCCCAGGGGGCTTGCCTCCAGCCTGTTAAGACCTGCTAGGGTGGTTAGGGTCGATGAGTCATACCTCCCCGACGGCTCGACTATACTGCTGGTCCGCGTGGACTCCAGGCCTAAGCCGGGTGTTGAGGAGGCTGCTAAGAGGATCCTGAAGATTGTTACCGGGAAGGATGTGAGTATAGAGGTGGAGGCTAGGCCCAGTACTAGCAGTGTAGAGGTTGAGAGGAGGGATGTTAGGGGTATCCTTGACAAGCTTGGCCTGTAACCTAGACTAATAATAATATAAATAAATATGTATTATATCCTTATCCACCCCCGCCGGGTATAGGGTATAGGGGGTGTAGAGTGTATTGGCTAAGATAGCTGTAGCCACGGGTGACGGAGAGACGGTGAGCCCAGGCCACTTCGCCCACGCCGCGTCATTCCTAGTATTCGAGGGCGGGAGGGTTGTAGAGGTTAGGAGTAACCCGCTCCACACAGTCCCCGATCCCGATGACCCCGCGGGGGCATCTGGCATGGGCGGGGAGATGCATCATGGACTGCATGGGATTGCCAAGTATAGGCTCCTCCGGGAGCATGTGCTTGGGGATGTGGATGTAGTGATCTGCAGCGGCGGGTGCCCGACTAGCATCACATACTTCGTCTCCGAGGGTGTTAGGATGGTCTTCACGGACCCCGGTTATAGCGTGGAGGACGCTGTGAGGCTCGTTACAAGCGTTGACCCTGAGGACCTCCCAGCTATATCCGTTATAGAGGATGGAAGGCTCGTCACAGACTACTAGCTCCCTAGCCATCCACGCAGCGCTGCCGCCAGCCTAGCTGAGTGTATGGACTCCTCGGCGGGGTCTATTGATAGGTCTGGGCTCGCCCTCCCAACCTCTGATGCAAGGTCCTCAACCCACTCCAGGGGGGTTAGGGCGGTGCTTGAGGGGGTGGAGCCCAGCCTATAGAGCATCATGTATACGCCTCTCCTCCCACTCCTCCCAAGCCTACCGGGGGCCTCCCCGGGGAGCCAGTAGACCCTCCTAAGCCCTGCCCCCCTCCTGTAGAGCTCCCGTGTCATTGCCGCCACCGCCTCCACCTCGCCTGGCGGGGGGTTTAGCAGGATCACTATGTACCCGCCCTCCGTGAGGGATGCCGTGGATGCTGTGGCGAACCTCTCCACAAGGCCTAGGTATCCCTGCCCCTTCATGGGGTTCAGTGGCTCGCTGGGGAGGTCCTCGCCCAGCCAGTATAGGTATGGTAGGCTCATGTCCGTGTAGCTCTGCATGCCCGGGTATGGCGGGTCGGTCACTATAGCATAGGCCCCCCTGGGGTATGGCTCGGGGCTGCCTGCATCCCCTAGGTAGATCCTCCACTTGCCGGGGCATGATGCTGGGCTGCACGCCTCCACAGCCCTTGATGCGTAGCTTGCCAGCGTGCCTCGGGCGAGGGTCCTTGGGGGGTTGTCCATGGTGTATGCTACCGGGTTCAGCTCCACCGGGTATGGGGGGAGCCAGTAGGTCTTGAGCACTAGGCCCGGCGTGACCCTCCCGGCTGGCTGGTAGTAGAGGGCTAGGAGGCTGCAGGTCCTCGTCGCATTGGCGGCCACGAGCCTTGCCTGGGCCCCGCAGCCCCTTGCATCTGCCACCTCTATGAATGTCTTGAGGGTGGCTAGCTGCCTGGGCGTGTATAGCTGCTCCCAGCATTCCACTCCCTTGAGGCGTAGCTTCCTCGTCTCCTTTAGTAGCGGTATCCTTGTGCAAGTTCCGTGGAGCATTGTCTTTGCCTTGCTGAGGCTCTCGGCGGCCCACTCCCGCAGGCTCCTAGCCTCCTCCCCCCATCCAAGTAGGGAGATGAACCTCCTATCCCCATCTTCTAGGAGCTCTACAGCATATACCCTGTACCCCGGGGCCGCTTCTGGGAGGTCCTCGGGGAGGGTTATGAGTGGTGTTAGGGGCTTGAGGTCCTCGGGGCTGGTTGTTGATACCCCGTCTCTTGAGCCTGGGTCTAGTATTACAGCTCTCCTCCTCTTGACTGAGAGTAGCTTGGGGGCCCTGCATTCCCCGCTGCATCTTGCAAGGAATGCGTGTATCACCATGCCCCCTCCGGGGGTCCTCCATAGGGTTGAGGACCTCCTCCTCGCCTCCCATAGGGAGTCTACCATGCATCGGGTCCAGGTGCATGCGCCACACACCACATCCGCCGTTGCCCTAGCCACCTCCACTGCCCCGGGGTTTATGTCGAAGCCGTAGGCGTTGTACCCTAGCCTTGAAGCCTCTACCACTATCGTTCCCCCACCGCTGAATGGGTCCACAACAACCTTCCCCTGGGTCCTCTTGATCGACTCCTTCAGGCCCTCCCTGTCGAGCCTCATGGTGGAGTATAGTAGCTCCTCCTCACCGCTCCTGTAGAGTAGGGATGCCAGGGCTAGCCTGGCGAGCACCGGGCTCCTACGCCCCCACCACTTCCACACGTTATACCTGCTCCTGGCCTTGTAGCTGGGGTCCCTTGATATCATTATGGCTGCCTTGAGGACCTCGTCATAGCCCATGGACTCGGCGATCACGGTCATCCCTATACTATACCTGGT
>JALWGG010000101.1 GCA_027013765.1 Acidilobaceae archaeon | reverse complement strand
GGGTATCATCGGCGACGAGGCCGAGTGGAGGGCCTACACGCCTGAGGAGAAGAGCAGGAGGACCAGGGTAGGCGGCCCTGTATCCTGGTCCAAGCCACACATGGGTGTAGACGCGTATATAGGGACCTTCAGGAGGGGTGGAGGCCAGAAGATTAAGGGTGTAACACGGAGGATCGAGGCCCTCAGGGTGCAGCGTGGCTATAGGATGGGGAGGACCCTTGGCAGCCTTGAGAAGAATATCAACCAGGCGATGCAGCTCATAGACGAGATCACGGCGAAGCTAGGGCTGCCAACCACCGTCAAGGAGGAGGCGGCGAAGCTGTATAGGGAGGCCGCCCATAAGGGCTTGACTAGGGGTAGGAGCATAGAGAGTATGGTTGCAGCCGTGATATATGCTGCCTGCAGGAGCCACCAGGTCCCATGCACCCTAGACGAGCTCTCCAGCTTCCTTAAGCTCAAGGAGGCCGAGGCTAAGAGGGAGGTTGCACGGAACTACAGGCTCCTGGTCAGGGACCTTGAGATAAAGATCCCCGTCATAGAGCCTGAGAGGTTCGTCTACCGTATAGCAAGTGCACTGAGCCTTCCCGACCCCGTGGTGGTGGAGGCCATAAAGATCGTCAAGGAGGCCAGGAAGAAGGGTTTGACTGCTGGCAAGGATCCAAGCGGCTTAGCCGCTGCAGCGGTATACCTTGCCGCGCTTAAGCACGGATTGAGGAAGACTCAAAAAGAGGTTGCAAGCGTGGCGGGCGTCACGGAGGTTACAGTGAGGAATAGGTATAAGGAGATCGCCGACGCCGTTCAGGGCGCGGTTTAAGGCAGCACTTCCTAGTCTTTCAGGCCTACTATTTTATCCAGCTCCTCCTCCACGTATCCAAGACCTAGTTTTTTGAGCGTGCTCCTCCTAGGCACTCCCCTCTCATCCCATCCACGTATCTCATAGTAGTAGTCTAGGAGCTGGTTGTACTTGTCAAGGTCCAGCCTGGACCCTGCTAGGGGGCCCTTGGTTGTGGGGTGCTTGAACCACCTAACCGGGGGCATATCCATCTCCCTGCCCCACCATCCCTGCTCTCTTATCCATAGCGCCCTAACCAGTGTATAGACCCTGTCTGCAAGCTTGTAGAGGTCCTCCCACGTATATGAGACCCCAGTCGCGTATGTCAGGAGCTTGGGGTAGTAGTCCAGGTTTAAGCCCACCTCTACCCATGGGAACCTGCATGCCACGAAGCTCTCGAACAACCCCCCTCTGATCCTCTGCAGCTCTATAACCTTCGCCGCCTTCTCCCTGCTGTATGAGAACCTGTCTGTAGCAACCTCCCAGCTTATAACCCATGCATCCTTGTGGTGTGCACCAATAGGGCTGGTCCCGTATGCAAGGGCCATGCCTGGGGCTGCGTGGCAGTCATATGCGCTCACCTCAAGCCCCTTTGCATGGATTGCATAGTCACAGCTACCTTTTCCAACCTTGGTGCATGCGCCCTTGACGCCCTCTGCCAGCAGGTTACCTATCCCAGTTTCCCTGTAGGCGGTCTCTGATACAAGCTCCTTGAACCTGTCGAAGTCGCCCCACTCTACACCATCATCTATATGCCCCAGCTCTGTGGCCTCAGCCGCCCATGCAAGAGTGCTTCCCAGGCTTATTGTGTCGAGGCCTAGCATATCGGCCATCCTGTTAAGCACGGCAACCTTTCTCAGGTCTCCAAGCCCTATATTGCTGCCAAGCATGGCTACATTCTCATAGTCCAGCTCGCTTATCTCCCCCTCGGCATCGCGTATCATGTTGCCACACGTCATGTTGCACTTTGGGCACCCTCTCTGGCCGATCTTTAGCTCCTCCATCTTGAAGCCCCCGATCTCCTGGTAGTCGTCGAATACGCCCTCCCTGAAGTTGAAGGCTGGCAGCACGCTAGCCTCTTGGGCCCATTCTACAGTCATCATTGTCCCCTGCCGCATCCAGAACTTGTAGTTCTTGGACCTGACTACATCCCTATAGGCCTTTGATCCCTCCTCAGCTACTTTCTTGGGGTCGTGTAGGTTGAACCCCCGGGTCCCCCTGAAGACTACCGCCTTCAACCCCTTGGAGCCCATGACGGCCCCCATACCGGGCCTCCCACCGCTCCTACCCTCCTGGCTTATCACTGTGGCATACTTTACCCTATTCTCCCCCGCGGGCCCTATCTCGACTATGCCTGCATCCTTCCCGAAGGCCTCCCTTAGCCTCCTCTCGGTGGTGCACGTGTCCAGCCCCCAGAGGTCCTCTGCATCGTGGAACTCTACCTTATCATCCTCTATATACACAGTCACAGGCCTCCTTGAGGCGCCCTGGAAGACGACCGCGTCGAACCCTGTCTTCCTAAGCTCCACCGCCGCCTGGGTGCCGATGTTGCCATCTCCATACCCGCCTGTTAGGGGGCTCTTTGAAGCTACAATCATCTTCCCACTACTCGGCAACGTTAAGCCCGTCAGGGGACCTACAGCCATGATTAGAAGGTTATCCGGGCTCAACGGGTCGACTCCCCGAGGCAGGAACTCCCATAGGATCCTTGCAGCCAGTCCCCTACCCCCTAGATAGTCTCGGGCCCACTCGGATGGATACCTGTACTCCCTAGACTCCTTCTTGGATAGGTCTATCCAGAGGATCCTGCCATGCCAGCCCTTCACGCTTAACACCATGATCAATGGTATAGTATATGTGTGCTTAATTTTATGTATGTAGGATTCCCTATATATGGGGGTGGAGGAGTGGGCACCGCCCTTGTCAAGTACTTCGGGTTCCTGGCTGGAGAGTATGGTAGGGAGGTTACTGTAGAGGTTGGTGATGGGGCTAGGCTGGAGGATGTGGTTAAGCTGCCAGAGGGGTATAGTATAGATGATATGGTTGTCCTAGTCAACGGTAAGCCTGTAAAAAAGGATTATATAGTGAGGCCCGGCGATGTGGTATCAGTTATGCCTCATATCAGTGGGGGCATTCGAGCCCCTTAGGCATTGATAGTATCTTCTTGGATAGCTTCTCCTCGCCCGTGGGGACCTCATAGTAGTAGTACATCTTATCTATGCTGCCACCCAGCTTCTTAACGATCCTCAGCGTTGTAGAGATCATGTCTCCCTCCCCGGTTATGCTGACTAGCACACTCTCCTTGCCAGTCATCGGGTCTGGTGATACGCTTGCAAACACGACTGGTGGGAGGACTGGCAGCGCGTAGGATAGTCTTAGAGGCTCTGAGGTTGATACAACTGCCAGGACGTTATTCTTGCCGAAGTATGGTGCGTATCCTAGCCTGTAGCCCAGTATAACCCTCCTACTCCACATATTATAATACTTCCTCTGGGCCTTAGGAGTCTCTATACCGAGCTCCCTAGCTATCGCGGCCATGCTCTTTATAGAGTCCTGATCCGCCTCGTCCAGGATTGCGAGTAACACATTATCCAACGGGTACCTCCTGCCCCATATCCTGGGCGGGCCCTCCTGGTACACCTCACCCACTATCTTCTCCATCCTCTCCTCAGTCTCCCTGCTGATCTCTGAGACCGGCTTCAGGTCTAGGAATGGTATGGTTGCCAGGGCGGGCCTTGAGCCCCACACGATCCTGTTGAAGTAGAACTCTATATTCTCCTTTGAGAGCTTCTCAGCCACCTCATTAATACACACCGTAGGTATGTAGTATGCCTTCAACTCCTTCCCATCCAGGGTCTTCGCAGCCATCTTCATAGGCAAGTCCAGGTCCACTGAGTCGCCAACGGCTATTAGCAGGTTTATGCCAACCCGCTCATAGTTTAGTGAGATCCCAAACTTGAACCCGTAGCTTAAAGCCCTCTGAACAAGCTTGTATAGGTTCCTTTCACCCGTCCCTATATACCTTGCATACCACCTTATAGCCGGTGAGGCCTCATCCTCCTCGGTTGATCTCCTAGTTAACGCCTCTATTGTCTGCGCCACTCTGTAATCTAGAATATCCCTCCTTCTGGCCATCTCAAGTTCACCCTGATTCTACATAGAATTATTATCGTTTAGGGATTATAAACCTTTGCCAACCAGTCCAGTTTATAAAGAGAACGCTGCATAATACCAGGTCATGCTAGTTCAACTGAAATAGTTCCAAGACACTGGTACAAGTATATATATAATATTCGGGCAAATCAATATATACAACTGCCCCACAATACTAAAAATATTATTTCGGGGAGAGCAGCGGTATGGCATGAAACATACTAGAGGATTTAAGCCTCAAGTATTTCACACCTGAAAATGGGCCAAGAGGAATGATTACTGGAAAGATTAAAGCAGTACTCGAAATGACGAAGCCAAGACAACTCATACTACTACTTGTAACCATGTATGGCGCATACTTCGCCGCGGGAGGGGGACTCGATCCATGGAGGCTAGCATTACTATCACTAGCCGGGTTCGGTAGTGTAGGGGGCGTT
>JALWGG010000100.1:3024-4446 GCA_027013765.1 Acidilobaceae archaeon | reverse complement strand
CATACTTCCTCCTAAGATCCGGTGGGAAGCTCCTGGCAGTGGATCCCCATGACGGTGGCAGCATAAATATGCCCACTTGCAGGGTGGAGGCAGACTACATACTAGTCACCCACAACCACTTCGACCATAACGCGGTGGAGGTTGCGTCAGGGAGCGGTACCAAGGTGGTTAGGTGGAGGCCTGGGAGGCACGACCTGCCGCCATACACGGTTGAGGGCAGGAGGCTCTACCACGATAGGGCCAAGGGCAGGCTCCGGGGGGAGGTGGTCGCCTATAAGATAACGGTGGAGGACCTCACCATAATACACCTGGGAGACCTTGGCCACCTCCTCGAAGGCGAGGACCTCGAATGGGCCCGGGGGGTTGATGTGCTCATGATACCAGTGGGGGGGACGTATACCATAGATGCCCAGGACGCGTGGGGGATCATAGAGGAGGTGAAGCCCAGGGCCGCCATCCCAATGCACTACTGGGTTAAGGGGCTGACACTCCCCATAGACCCCCTGGACAGGCTCCTCAACATAGTAAAGATACCGAGGATAAGGGTGGAGTCTAGCAGGGTTACACTAACCCGTGACACGCTACCCAGCAAGACCAGCCTACTAATACTAGAGCCTCCCACCGGGTAATGGCGCCGGGGGCGGGATTCGAACCCGCGCGCCCCAGAGGGGCAACGGGTCTCCAGCCCGTCCCCTTGGACCGCTCGGGCACCCCGGCACCCTGTTGTATGTAAGAATATTGTGGGTTTAATGGGCTTTCCCTACCTAGGGGTTATCTGCTTGATCTCTATGTAGACGTCGGTGGGCACCTGGATCCTCATGAGCCTCCTGAGGACCCTTTCATCGGCGTCAAGGTCTATCAGGCGCTTGTGGATCCTCATCTCCCAGTGCTCCCAGTACTTGCTTCCCTCCCCGTGTGGCAGCCTGAATACTGGTATCTCCATCCTCTTTGTGGGGAGGGGTACTGGGCCCCTCATCCGCACTCCAGTCTTCCTTGCTATCTCCCTTATCTGGTCCACCACGGATTCGAGGCTCCTGACGTTCGTGCTCCATAGCCATATCCTGACCCTGAATACCATCCCTGCATCCCCTGGAGTGGAGAATAGGGTTCGGGTCTTATAAATTAGATAGGATGTGGGGGTTACTTGCTCCTTATCTCAACCTTCGCCGGCTTGACGTCTGTTACTATGCCTATGCCGATCGTCCTGTTCATGTCCCTCATAGCGAATCTTCCGAGTGGTGGTATCTCGCTGAACTTCTCTATGACCATCGGCTTTATGGGCTTGAACTTCACGATCGCCACGTCTCCCGGCTTCAGGAACTGTGGCTTCTCCTCGATCACCTTACCGGTCCTGGGGTCTAGCTTGGCCAGTATCTCAATCATCCTAGCGCTTATGCTGGCTGTGTGGGCGAGTATTACTGG
>JALWGG010000100.1:0-3014 GCA_027013765.1 Acidilobaceae archaeon | reverse complement strand
CTGCCACGTCGCCCCTCTTTCTGTCTCCCTTTCCGACGCCCCTAACGGCGAATCCAATGTTGTCTCCCGGCTCGGCCTTGGGTAGGTCCTGGTAGTGCATCTGTATGCTCCTAACCTCTCCCGTTACCCCGGGTGGCATGAAGACTATCTTGTCTCCTACCCTGAGTACCCCGGTCTCGACCCTGCCGACTGGCACGGTGCCTGCGCCTGGTATGCTGTATACGTTCTGTACAGGTATCCTGAGGGGCTTGTCGACGGGCTTTGCAGGGGGCTTCAGGCTGTCTAGGGCCTCTACCAGTATGGGGCCGTTGTACCATGGAGTGTTGGGGCTCCTCTCTATCAGGTTGTCTCCCTTCCACGCGCTTACCGGTATGAATGGTATCTGGTCCACGTTGTATCCTAGGCCCTTCATGAACTTCTTCAGTATAGCCACTACCTGGTTATACCTCTTCTGGTCATAGTTCACGTCGGGAGCATCCATCTTGTTGACTGCAACTATTATCTGCTCTATGCCCATGGTCTTGGCCAGTAGCAGGTGCTCCCTGGTCTGTCCCTCGGCGCTCATGCCGGCCTCGAACTCTCCCTTCCTAGCACTTACCACCAGGATCGCGGCGTCCGCCTGGCTGGCCCCCGTGATCATGTTCTTGACGAAGTCCCTGTGGCCTGGGGCGTCGATCACGGTGAACACATACTTCTTGGTCTCGAACTTCATGAATGTAAGGTCTATCGTTATACCCCTGTCCCTCTCCTCCTTCATCTTGTCCAGGATCCATGCGAACTTGAACGACTCCTTACCCTTAGCCCGGGCCTGCTCCTCCAGCTCCTTCAGCTTCTTCTCCTCGATCAGCCCGAGCCTGTATAGTAGGTGGCCTACTAGGGTACTCTTGCCGTGGTCTACGTGGCCTATCACCACCAGGTTCAAGTGTGGCTTCTCAACCATCACACTGCACCCCGTCTATTCATCCGGGCTTGGATACGTCTAGCTTCGGGCTTATAAACTATTACCTCACCTACTGCTCAGGGCTATCCTCTCGATCTCCTCCTTCTGCCTTATTGCATGGCTCTGCGGGTCTCCCCTGCTAGCTAGTATGATCTCCTGTGCCAGGCACTCCTCGATGGGCTTGGGGTTGTTGAATGCGCACTGCCTTGCCCCGTCTGTTATGAACTTGAGCGCCTGGTCGACCCTCCTCTGGGGTGATACGTCCACTGAGACCCTATACGTTATACCTCCATACATTATACGCGTTGTATCCTCCCTCGGGGCGGCGTTCTCGATGGCCCGTATGAGGACCTGTATAGGGTTCTCCCCCGTCTCGAAGTATATGATGTCGAAGGCCGTCTTTACTATGTTATATGCAAGGTGCTTCTTCCCACCGTTCCTGCCGGGCCTCATCAGCTTGTTCATAAGCCTCTCTACAATGGGGACCTCGGCCTTGGCGAACCTCCTATGCTCGTGCCTCCCCCCGGTATGGGGGAGCCATATAGGCTTCAGGCTTATATACCTCTTCAGGCTAGGGTCCCGTATCTCGACGTCAACCCAGCTCCACTTGCCGAAGAGCCTTATACTGTCAGCCTTAACCTCAAGCCCCTCAGGCAGCTCCCCAGACACTCCCAAGCACCATGCTACCATCTAGAGGATCACCCGTGGAGTTTATAAGATGCATGGTAGCACTCCCCGGGGTGCAAGCTATATCCTATATATAGCCTCGTCTACACGCTGATATCCCGGTCCGTATGCCGAGGGCGCCGAGTCTTGGATGATAGTGGGCTGGTAAGGGCTGTCGAGGTCCTCCCCTTCGAGAGGGTGATCGAGTATGTCAACATGAACTTCTCAGCATACGTTGTAGGATTAAAACTCGTGCTTGAGGATGGAAGGAGCTTTGTACTGGTTAACATACCCCATGAGGTGGCGGAGGCTATAAGGGTGTTTAACAATGGGCAGACCCCTCCCAGGAGGCAGAGTATATTCTCCCTGCTACTCAGCCATGAAGAGTTTAAGGAGGCCTTGGGGAGGGCTCTCAAGAGGGTTATAATTGATGAGCTAGACTATGAGACGAGCCTCTACACGGCTACCGTGGAGTTCGAGGAGGAGGGTATAACGTTGAGGGTTAAGATGATACCCAGCCACGCCATATACATGGCTCTTATAGCCGGCAAGCCCATATACGTTAAGGAGGAGCTTGTTGAAGAGTCTGAAGAGGACATTGAGGACCTTGGCCTGGATGACGACCTGGAGGAGTAGCTATCTCCTAGGCTTCTGCTTCCTACCCTCCCATATCGCCTTGAGGGATACCCCGTTGACCATTACCACCTTATACCTTACCCCTGGTATGTCGCCCATAGACCTGCCCCTAGGACCCCCTATACCCTCTATTATGACCTCGTCGTGCTCGTCTATATAGAGTATCCCTCCATCCCTGGGAACGAACGCCGTCACAACCTTCTTATTCTTGACCAGCTGCACCCTGACGCACTTCCTAAGCGCCGAGTTGGGCTGCCTAGCCTCGACTCCAACCTTCTCAAGCACGATCCCACGAGCCATTGGCGCCCCCTCTAGGGGGTCATACTTGCTCTTAAGCCCCAGCATCCTTACCTTGAACTCCCTCTGGCTCCACCTAAACTTCATCCTCTTCCTACGTAGCTTGCGCGCCGCGAATAGCCCGTATGGAGACTTCTTCCCCGTCACTCCTAGGCCCCACCGGTATCAAGTGGAGGGCCTGGTGGGGTTATAAAGGATGCCTCGACACTCTACTTTATAGATACCTTTGAGATGCCGAATAGCCTTGAGAGTACTAGCCTGGCCCTCTTCACGTTCTTCCCATCCCTTCCTATAGCCCTCCCCTTATCTTCCTCGGCCACCTTTATTATGACCATCTTCTCATCGCCCCTGCTTACCACGTCTATCCCCAGGATCTTTACCCCTGGGAATAGGTTTCTAACCATCCCTTCAACGTCTCCAGCGTATTCGACGATCTCCACGCTACGGTTGAATAGTTTAGTGAGCATCTTCACGT
>JALWGG010000099.1 GCA_027013765.1 Acidilobaceae archaeon | reverse complement strand
GTATTAGGTGATGGCGTTCGAAGCATCCATACACCTGAGAGATGCGCTGATCGTATTCTTCGTCGCGGCACTTCCAAGCGTGGCCTGGTTCTTTAGAATGCGTAAACTAATGCTGGCCCGGCAGGTCATAATAATAAGGAGGCTTGAAGGACTCCTGAAACCCCGAGACAAGAGATACTGGGTCCTGGGATACCTAGTCGGTTTCACCGGGAAATACTGGATCTATAGGGGGCCAATCGCTAGGGTTACAGTAACCTACACGACGCCACCATATCATGCGTTCTTCTATCTTCCAGTCATAGCGTTAGGTAGGAGGAAGGAGCGACTCGACATAGAAGTAGAGTCTAGGTATAAACTAGGGTTTAACGGGATAGCCCACATCTATACGCCTAGGATATATAGTATCCGTATTGGCGTCGAAAAAGAGCTAAAAGATAGAGGAGGGGCGGCGTTGGCAAGCAAAGAACTAAACACCGGGGGCAGGAAGTATAAGGTGTACTATAATAGTGATGATGCACTGAGTATCGCTAAGAGTATCATGGATAAACTTGCAGGCATTACTGAGGTGTACAGGATATCCGTTGACTCGGATAAAAGGAGGATTATAGCAAGCATAGCAGTTAAAGGTGTCGATATAGTTGAGGATGCAGTAAGAACGGTAGTGGGTGCTATAGAGGAGCTCTCCACAGGGGAGAGGAGTTGAGAGGTTTCGAAAAGCTTCTCATAGAGAGGATAGCGACAGCCTTATCATTCGAGGCAGTAGATACTAGAATCCCGGATCTGGGTAATGACCCAATAGTAGGTTTTTTGTGGCGGATTCTGGAGGCTAGGAGGGGGGTAAGCGATAGGAATGAAGTATTTAGTTCCCTCTTATTATGGTCTGTTGCAAGGCTCCCTTCCAGGGAGGTCGAAGCTTCCATATCAGCCAACATCTATACGTTGATATCAAGACTGAGGCATGAGCCCGCGGGTTTCTATAAACTTGCACATGCAATCAGAACATTCATATTGAAGCCCAGTCTAAAAGCTCTAGTAGGCCTAGCTGTTGCGATGGGTAAAGAGCTTGCCAGGCCATGTAGCTCTGACCCGCGGCTTGCCGCTGAGAGGGATGCTCTTGAGAGTGTGATGGCTAAGCTTGGCCTTATAGTTGGTGTTGTATTCTCCCTATTCTTCCTTCTAAGTATAATGTTCTCTATAAATATACACCTCATCATAGGAATGGTGCTTATAATGGCTGTTATATGGTATCTAGTAAGGTTCTATGGTGTAAGATACGCGATATTAAATAAGGAGATTGCGTGGAGCGAGTGCTCTATAAGGGACCAGGAGGATTTGAGGAGTATTATAGTAGGCTATACTCCTATGCACTTGATGGCTGACCTTCTTTATGGTACTCGATCACGGCGTTAGTAGACCAATCAATAAATACTACTCTATCAAACCCGGCCGTCTTGAGCCTGGTTTCGGCGTCTTCAAGGATCTTCTTCCACACTTGCCAGTTTATGAACCTACAGAAGTTACATCCGGGATCACTCCCGGAATAGTCTATTACAACATATAATGTTGTTTTATCATAGGATAAACGGAGCCTCTTTAATGCCCCACTCGTCACAAGGTCATAGTCATAGCCTGGTATTATAACCTTCATAAGCTCTGCTTCTGCTCTTTTGAGTAGTTTTATGTGTTCTTCATATCCCACTATTGAGATCCGCTTGTTGTGCATAGTACTTTTCTTAGCCTCTTCATAGACTCTGCCTAGCAGGATCCTTTTAATCCTCTCGGGTAGTGCCAGCTCTTTACACCCTGGTTATACCCACACGCGTGGGAATCTATAAATTTTTTATTATGAATCGCTATTCCGGGGATCAGGATTCTGTAGCCTTTTTGACTCTGATAATCAGTGTTGTTCCCCGCCTTTCTATTGTGGCTGTTGATGGGTCTACACGCATAGGGAGTCTTATAACTCCACTATACATTCTTATCCTGGAGGCCCATTCTATCCCGTGCATGGCTCTCCTCATAAGGTCCTCGCTCAGCTTTGCCCTTATGCCTATTGTTTCCTCTGTTATATCTACTTGGATTGTGTTCTCTATGGATCCTGGGACGTCTATCACAACCATTATATGGTCTCCCTTATCTATTATAGTATACAGGGGTTCTGTCACTCCTTGAGACAGCCTGGTATACCTATCGTTGAATAGCTCTTCAACCTCGCCCATTGTATCTATAATCTCCTCCCACATGAGCCTTTCAAGCTCGCTAAGCCTGTCCAGTGTTCTCCTAATCAGAGACTCGAACTTATCCCTGTCAACAGACATACCGGCACCCTCCCCATGCTACGTATATAGTAGGGGTGCACGGTACTCGTATCCCTTACCCATTTTGGCCATCATGTTCCTAGTCTCCTTCATTAGCTCCTTGTATCTCAGTTTTATTAGTTCTGCCTCCTTCATCAGCTTCTCTACGCCTACACGTATATCTAGGATCTTTGAGAGGGCCTCTACGATCCTGGCTGCGGCCTCGGGGTCTGGTATGTCTATGTATGAGTCTGCCATTAGCATTAGCATGTTTAGTCTCAGCCTGGCCGACTCCTTGAGGATTATTGCCATGGGACCGACTAGTATTCCGTCTCCCATCTTTTTTATACCGTCTATGCCTGTCAGCTGCTCCTCGGCCCTCTTGCTAGTTGCTAGGTAGTAGATTGATGGCTTCTCCAGCTCCAGCCTGGCTGGGTTCCCTAGTCCCGTCACGCCTATAATTGTCCTTATTCCCCTCCTCATCGACCATTCCACTATCGATCTTGCTAGGGGTATGACTACTGGTGGCGGGATCGGTATATCTGTTAGCAGGACTGATATCCTTCCGTCGGAGTAAATCCTTAGGGGGTGCTTGGGCTCTCCGCCCTGTATAACTGCTACTGGTGGGAACGCGCTGTAGCTGTCAATCCCGACTACATCCTTCATCCCAAGCTCCCTTACTATGTGGGCTCCTGCTATGCTACCGACTAATCCTACGTCTGGAAGGGACACTAGTAGTGTGGAGGGCTCTCCTAGGTCGCCATACTCTCTATACAGGAACCCGTAGATCTCCTCCTCATAATACGTGTTCAGCACTGATCTACACCATCCAATTAATGTTATAACGCGGACCGATATAAACATGCTCTACAGGGCAATGGGCTTGACCAGGGTTGAGCTGCTGGTGGGGGCTAGGGGAGGCAGATTTCCATTCTCGAACTGCCTGCTAGTTGAGGATGGAGGTGTCAAGGTCCTCGTTGACAGTGGGTGTGGCAGGGACATGCTCATGCGAGTAAAGGGTATCGTCGATTACATAGTCTATACACACCACCATCCAGACCATATCTCGGGCTATCATATAGTGGAGGGTGCACCATGCTACTCCCCCCAGGGCGAGGAGCCTTACAAGACGATCGAGGACCTCGGTAGGAGGTTTGCATCAACAAGCTATAGGGAATGGATAAACATGGCTACAAGCCTAATAGGGCTAGCCAAGGTGCCTAGGTGCATGTACTACACCCCCGGGGAGGACCTCTGTATCAGAGGGCTGTGCCTAAAGACTATAAGCGCGCCCGGCCACCTGCAAACCCACACACTAATTGATATAGATGGCCACCTACACATAACCGACATAGACTTGACGAGCTTCGGACCCTGGTATGCAAACCCCGAGTCAGACCCTCTCGCCTTCCTCTCAGACATAATAATGGTATACCATACTAACTTCAAGAGGCTGACCACATCCCATAAAGATAAGGTCTATAGCCCGGATGAGGCTAGAGAAGCCCTCAGAAGCTATGCACTAAAGCTCCTAGAAACCATGGAAACGGTGCACGGGAGCCTAGGAGAGGAGCCATTAAGGCCAGAGGACCTAGCGGGGAGGGGCCTGATATATAGGCGGTACCTGCCAGGGTTCGAGGCTATAATGAGATACTTCGAGACATCCATGATCAGAAAGATACTCCACATACTAGACTCTATGGGATGCACAACCAGGACAAGGATGGGATACACGCTGAGGGACTGCAGTTGGCTAGAGACGTTCAGGGAGAAGATTCTTTCACGACTCTATTAATGAATGGTAACACTATTAAACCCAGTTATAGCGACATACCAAAACGACAGTACTACTGTCAGGTGTATGATTATGAAGACCAGGAGGGGCCAGAGCAAGACACTCCTAGGAGTAGTCGTTGTGATCCTAGTAGTCCTAGCAGCAGCTGCATTCATGATGAGGGGTGGAGAGACTACTACCACGCCCGCCACAACCACAGGAGAGGAGACGACAACCACTACAACAACCCAGACGACGGAAAAGGCCACGGCACCAGCAGCAGGACCGGCAACAACGCCGGCAGAACAGGCTCCGCAGGAGACCAAGACCCAGACGACGACAACTATGACTGTCGCACCAGGCGAGAAAGTAGTGGTGGTAGGCACTACAGACAAGATAACGGAGCTAGACCCAGCCAACGCGTATGACTT